>JAUZNX010000010.1 GCA_030706745.1 Bacteroidota bacterium | reverse complement strand
TAGGGACGTGCCGCGCACGTCCTGTCTCGGACTACGACAAACATTCAGGTAGCCCCGACGGTCAGGACGTGCGCAGCACGTCCCTAGAAGCGGCGGATCAACCGTAGGGACGTGCCGCGCACGTCCTGTCTCGGACTACGACAAACATTCAGGTAATGCCAACGGTCAGGACGTGCGCAACACGTCCCTACAAACGGCGGATCAACCGTAGGGACGTGCCGCGCACGTCCTGTCTCGGAATACAACAAACATTCAGGTAGCCCCAACGGTCAGGACGTGCGCAGCACGTCCCTACGCCGCGCCGGCAATTTGTTCTCCCCGCGCCGGTTTGTTCGTAATTTGCGGCATGAACAAGGGGCACCCAATCCTCCACGGCCCACGCTAACGCGATTCATCGCTCGGTGCTCGACGTTCAATCGTAAGTAAGTGGAGGATGTGAACGAGAAACTGGGGAAGCTATTGCACGATTCTAATGAAAGACCATGAAGCTGCACTCTTTACGAATCGAGAATTTTCGGTCGATCAAATTCGATACCATCTATTTTGACAAACTAACATCATTGGTTGGTGCCAACGGGGCTGGGAAATCATCGTTTCTTCGTGCTCTCCAAGTGTTCTTCGGTCAAGAAATCATAAATGAGCGAGATTTCTATAATAACGTTATCGCTGAGATTGTTATCGGTGTAACCTTCTGCGATTTAACACAAAGGGAGAACGAGCAATTCGAAGGATACACTGAGGATGGCCTTCTCTCGGTGGAATTCGTCCATAATGGTAGTAAGGCGAGTTATCACGGGACGGCACTTCAGAATCCAGAGTTTGATGCGGTGCGCGAAGGGTTTCAAAAATCGGATCGAGGAGCAAGTGCAAAAGCTGCTTGGGCAACGCTTATAGTAAATGTGCCATATGACGAATTCGGGGCCTACGGTTCTGCTCTAAAAGCTGAAGAGACGCTTAAGGGATGGGAGGTAGCAAATCGTGAAGCGTGTATAAGGAGAAGGGATGATGGACAGTTTTTTGGTTTCAAAGGGGTTGGACTTGGCTACCTACGAGAGGCAGCGCGATTCATATACATTCCAGCCGTCAGTGATGCGAGTACGGAGGCAATCGAAAAGAAGGGAAATGCCTTAGCCCAGTTAATGCAACTCATCGTACACGGCGTTTTGAAAAAAAGAGAGGACATAAAGGTAAACCAAGAAAGAATACAACAGGAATATCGAGCCCTAGTCGATCCATCAAATCTACCGGAGCTAGCAACGTTAGGGGCACAGCTTGATGTAAGCCTAAAATCCCTGGTTTCTGATGCCGGAGTTGCACTTAAGTGGGTGCCTGCTGGCGATCTCAATCTATCATTTCCGACGGCAGAAGTAGAACTCATTGAAGATGGATACCAAGCCCCTGTAACGTTGGTTGGCCATGGCTTACAACGAGCTTTTATTATTTCGATTCTACAGCTTTTGGCAGGAGTCACAACACCCGGTGAAACAGGAACTGACGAAGAAGGCGTAAGTTTGATCCTAGCGATAGAAGAACCCGAGCTGTACCAGCATCCTGGGCGCCAACGACATCTCTATGACGTCTTGCAACAACTAGCTTCCGGCGCAATTCATGGCGTTATCTCGCATACGCAAGTTCTCTTCGGAACTCACTCCCCTTACCTCTTGAGCTTCGAGCACTTTGATGACGTTAGACTAGTTCGAAAAATTGTGGTTCAACCAGGGGAGCCTAAGTGCACGATTAATGTTCGGGCAACTCTCGATTCTCTCGTGGATGCATTGAAAGTTTTGGATAATAATCAGAAATATACACGCGAGTCAGTGCTTTCTAGGTTGCACATTCTGCAAGATTCAAAGATTGTCGATGGTTTTTTTGCGCGCTCTGTTGTATTGACTGAAGGACCCGATGATCGTTCGGCTCTTTTGGGGGTGGCACTGGCAATGGGTCATGATCTCTTCTCGATGGGAATTCATGTGGCGGATTGTGGCGGAAAGAACAATCTGGATAGACCGTATCTTGTTTTTAAATCGCTTGGAATTCCAACGTTTATTATTTGGGATTCTGACAAGCAAAAAGGTGAATCAGAGGGTACTTGCCCTGAATGTTTGCGGCCAAGGGATAAGAAAGCGCGTCCCGAAGATAATCACCGATTGATGCGCATGCTTGCAATGAAGGAAGAGGACTGGCCTTCATTTGTAGCACCGAACGCAGCATGCTTTGAAGGCAATTTGGAAGAAATACTGAGACATGACATTGGGAATGAGTACGAAAAGATCATTCAAGCAAAGGCCAATGAGTTCGGATATGCGAGCACATCAAATGCGCGCAAAAACCCGTATGTGGTTTCAGCAGTAGTTGCGGAGGCGCTTAATCAAGGCATTCGACCGAGTACTCTTGAAGAGATTATCAAGAAAATCGTGGCGATGAACAACGACGTTTTCAAAGACGACTTTCATGCCGTCATACAAGGAGTTGAGGCTGTTGTGCTTGAAGGTTGAGCAAGAATCAAAATCACGTCACTCATGCCTCATAAGTTTTTCTTACTTGCGATCCGCGGCTTACCTAGAAGGTAGACTAGCCTGCAACCAGAGCCCACACGCCATCTGAGTGGCTGTTGTGAGCTGGATGTCTGAACCTTGATTCTTGTGATTTGTGTGATGGACCCAATGATAGTAGCTCGGAAGAATCAGGGCTCAATCAAATAGATCACACGAATCACAGTTCAGACGATTCTCGCAAGCTGAAGCGCGCGCTACACCGTGCGCGGCCTGAGCGGCGGGTGTGCGGGCGCACCGCCAAGTTAGCGTTGCGCCGCCTGGTTGCGGGCGGCCTTTTCTTCCATCTTCTTCCATCGTGGAGTCTTCCGGCCCTCCTCGGAAAGCTGGTGGACGTATTCCGGTGTTGAGAGATGGCCAAGACGCTTGTAATTCGCCTCGCGAACCCCCCGAAGCCACTTCATCACATCAAAATTCTTCTTCTCTTCCATAGATCAATTCTTTTGGGGTGCGAATATCCATCAACGCATAGCCTTCATGGACGTTCACAGCATTGAACGCATGGATGCGTTGATAGTTCACAATGTGGCAGTGGATGATCGGTCATCCACAGAAGTTCCAACTCACTACGACATCCGCGCCGTGAACGGTCGCGTAGGCAATGTGGGAGGCATCGTCTTTGAACTTCACAGGCACCACCTTTGCCGTCATATAGGCATCTGACAGCGCGAGCACGGCAGGGGTTTCTACTAATCGAATAATCTGCTCGTCATCGAACTCATCGAGCAAGGTACGGACGGGATCCGGTGCATTCGAAAGCTCTTCCTCCGTGACGGCCGAAATCATCCCATCGTAAACTCCGATGCGAATGAGGTTCATGAGGGCTCGTGACGCTTCCTCAAAACCCTCATCGAAGCACCCTCCAATGACCGATGTGTCCAGATATGCGTTTAGCTTCTTCATGGGAGTGTTCCAAATTCGTTGTTATAAAACGTCTGAAGATCGCGGCGCATTCCAGGCGTGTCATTCGGTACGATTTCAGGTTCGAGCTCACCTATTCGCTTCAGCCAAACCCACACGCGAGGTGAGCGGCCGGTGTGCGGAAGGGCGATTTGGCTGAAGGACATGCTGTGCACGTCCTTTCTCGGAGTACCTTAGAACTTCGGGTAGTGCCAACGGTCAGGATATGCGCAGCAACATCCTTGGTAGTGGCTCAGTTTGGAGCCCATATATACTTTTTGCTGTCTCAGTCGGATTCATTGCCCTTTGCGTCTGGACTAAGAACAACGTGGCCGGGGCGGTCGAACCAAAATTTCATGCGATAATTAGTTGTGTGCCATTTCCAAAAAATATCCCTATACGCTATTCGGCCATAGTAATAGGCAGAACCGAATCCTCTTCGAAGGGCCGCTCTTTGCTCCGTGGTCAGATTCGGGGCGTTTGCAGGCACCAGCGTCGAAGCGCGGGGCCCAAGCGTCCCACGGCTATCAATCGTATTCATTATTCGCCCATTCTCATCCCGGTAGCTGAAGGCAGTGTCGGGCGGCGATACTCCCGCGAGCGAAGCCGAAATGACCTGCACATCATACGCGGGGGTCGATCCATTATTCACGAATTCGAATTGTCCCAAGAACTGTGCGGTGTCGAATCCTACCCCTTTCTGGAATCCAACGTATGCCCTCAGCTGCAATTGAGCCGAGGAGTCTTGTTTCAAAATACTCAATCGAGAAATTCCGAGGGCGGAATCTGTTTGGGCAGATTGCCTGAGGCCAACAAGTACAACGGCGATTGTTCCGGCGGCGGCAAGAAAAGTGAAGAACCCAAGTGCGACCGTAACAAGAACCAACTTGCGGGTTTCCCAAGCGACATCATCATAATCGGTTGGCCTTTTATACCAGCGATTCTTTTTCTTTGTACCGCTTTTTACATTCTTAGTAAGATGGGGCGGGAGGACGGAGTTCATACCCGCAAAACTACGGATTTTACTTCATCAAGTCCACCAAGTTCCCGATTTCCCAAAGGTGGTTCGTCAGACCCGCTTCCATTGCTGGAGAAACGCGGAGGGTCTGATGAATCCTAACAAAGTTGTAGTGCATGAGAATGGGAATGCGCCGGTTCACTCGCCTGACGAACGGGTTCTCGAAATCCATCGAGCACCACATGGCGGCTGTGGCGATCTACTTCCGTGCGAACGCGGGCAAGCATTACAACATAAAGTATAAATGGAAAGAAATGGATTTCAAACTGAGCCACTACCACTTCCTTCCAATCATTATTCTAAGAATTCATCGAAAAATTGCGATGCCGGAGGTATCGAACAACGTTATAATAGATGGAAGGGGGTCTCTCGGTAAAATATGAAATATGAAGTATGAAATATGAATTGGGTTCAGAATATGACCCATTTCAGCCCAAAAAGCATGTGGCTGTCCAAATGACACCGCAAACTGTTTCATGAATATTTTCCCAAAACAGAATATATAATTATTTGGCGTGTCTGAGAGAAGTGGTGTGGCGAGCAAGGCCATACACTCAACCGATTCGGTGAACTGGGCTGCAGGGCGCACCTATGGTGCGGCTGCACAACTTGGGACTGGCGGAAGAGAGATTGGAGCTATGTGACAGCAAGGAACTCCCCTTTGTTACACCAGCGCCGGTCGGCACGCCGTATTTTGGCACGCCGGACAGCACCACTAAAGCACACTGGCATTGAAGCTAACCGATTATCTCAAGCCTGAATATATCGAAGTTGGTCTGAAGGGCGATTCGAAAGAGGACTTGCTGGAGGGGATGTTCCGTCTTGCCACGAAGAATCCTCACGTGCTCGACGCGAAAAAAGTCCGCGCTGCGGTGCTGGAGCGCGAGAAGATCATGTCCACGGGCGTTGGTAAGAACTTCGCGATCCCTCACGGCAAGACGGATGCAGTCGATGATGTGATCCTCGCCTTTGCCGTGACAGCGCAGCCGATCGAGTATGCCTCGATGGACAACGAGCCGGTCCGGTTGTGCCTGTTGCTCGTCAGCAAGGAGAGCCTGGTCGGTCAGCGATTGAAGCTGCTGAGCCGTGCTTCGAAAGTGATGAATTCCGATGCCGCGCGAGCTGCACTCATGGCTGCGAAGACCCCCGAGGACGTCATCGCGATTTTTAAGACAGAGGAAGAGCGCATTGGAGAATAACGTCTCGACGAGCGAGGTCACGGAGCGCGAGGTCACGGAGCGCGAGGTCGCGAGAAGCGAGCCTATCCAAGCGCTGCGCGGCACGAAGGACATGCTGCCTGCCGATGCGGCGAAGTGGCATCGCGTGCGCCAGGCTGTCGATGATGTCGCGGCGGTTTTTGGCTATGGCGAGATTCGGACACCGATTATCGAGTCGGCGCGGCTGTTCAATCGGTCGGTCGGTGAGGAGACGGATATCGTTTCGAAAGAGATGTATGTCTTCACCGATAAAGGCGGCGAGGAGATTGCGCTCCGTCCAGAGTTGACTGCGCCAGCGATCCGGGCGGTTGTGGAGCATGGCATGTTGACGGGGCAGTCGGATAGCGTCAGGCTCTACTACAATAGTGCTGCGAACCTTCGCTACGAGAAGCCACAGCTTGGGCGGTTGCGTCAGCACCATCAGTTCGGGACCGAGTTTCTCGGCTCGGCAAGTGCCTCGTCGGATGCAGAGACGATCGCGTATGCAATCGCGGTGTTTCGCAAGTTGGGACTCAAGCAATTTCGTGTCCGATTGAATTCGCTGGCCTCACCCGAAGCACGCATCGAGTGGAAGCGCGTGCTGGTGCCGTACTTGAAAGATCATTTTGGGGAGCTTTCCACAGAGAGCAAACGCCGCACCGAGACGAACCCGATGCGCGTGCTGGATTCCAAAGCGGAACAGGACCGCGAAGTCATCAAGAATGCGCCGGTGATTCTGGATTTCCTGACCGAAGCGGACCGCGCACATTTTGAATCGCTGCAACGTCACCTTCGAAGCACGGGCATTGAGTTCTCGGTCGATCCATTGCTGGTTCGTGGTCTGGACTATTATACGCGAACGGTATTCGAAGTGACCTCGCCAGATTTGGGATCGCAGGATGCACTTTGTGGCGGAGGTCGCTATGATAATTTGGTCGAGCAGTTGGGTGGTCCCGCAACACCTGCTGTGGGATTCGGCGCTGGCATCGAGCGGCTTTTGATTGCGCTCGAAAAGATTTGGCCTGAGACACCGAGCGTCGCGCAACCCACAGTGTATGTGGTTGGCCTTGGTGCTGCGGCACGCGAGCGCGCATTTGCAACGACATCCGCATTACGTGCGGCGGATATTTCCGCCTCGCAAGACCACAACGAGCGGTCCATGAAGGCACAGATGCGCGAGGCCAATCGTGATGCCGCAAAATTCGTATACATCATTGGTGAGTCGGAGCTTGCTGAAGGCGCCGGCATGCTGAAGACTATGAGCACGGGGGAGCAGGAGAAAGTCCCGTTCGACAGCCTTGTCGAAAAACTCCAAAACGTAAATCATCATTCGTAATTCGCAATTGACATGGAGCCACTTCCGCCAGTAAAAGAAGTCGAATACCGCTGTTTTATCAGCAAGATATTCGAGGAGCTTTCGGGCTCCGAATACATGACGTTCGCCTTCGAAACAGCGAAAGAGTTTTCGAGCTTTCGTTATGAGATCGCCGTTCGGTATCGCATCACATTCGAGCCGGAAAAACGTCTCGAGTTCAAAGTGCTCGGCATGACCGCGACGCGAACGATGATGCCTGCCTTTGGTACGGCGCGCTCGATCCTCAAGATTCCACTGCTGCCGTTCGGGATCTATCAGGTCAAGATGATCAAGAGTGATGGCACGGAGAATCTATTCTCGATCGAAGTGACACGCAAGGGATTTCAGATCTTGCAGCCGATTCCCCGCAAGCGGTTTATCGATCTCATTGTCGAGAACAAAGCAGCGGTCCCTGGCTCGAAGCATACTTCGACGATCAGCAAGACGCCGCCGCCGCCGCTGGTGCCTCGTACAATCCAAAAACGTCAGCCCACGCCAATGACGCCGGAAGAAGAGGCGTTGCTTGCCTCGCTCAAGAGCGAAACCCCGCAGGAGCGCGATATCCGCGAGGAGATGGAGTTGTTTGGTGGCAAGAAGCGAGTTGACAAGAAGGACCTCGAAGCGGCCGAGAAGGATCTTCACAAGATGGGAGAGTCCGAGGGCCATGGACACCCTCCGAAGCCGAGCGCCAAGCGAGCCGTCGAGGAGATAAAGGAGGAGCCGCCAAAACATAAGACGCCCGCGAAGCCTACGCCAAAGCCGGATGTGAAGTCTGCACCAAAGTCTGATGTCAAGCCCGCGCCGAAATCTGACGTGAAGCCAGTCGCAAAGTCTGCTGCCAAGGCGAAGCCTGCCAAAGCGGCTACGACGAAGCCCGCGAAGGTAGCGAAGCCCGCAAAGCCGACGAAGAAAGTCGAAGCCAAAAAGCCCGCGGCGAAGAAAGTGGCAGCGAAGAAGCCTGTTAAGAAGCCGGCGAAGAAGCATTAAGACACATGGAAGCAACGCCGGATTATCGATTCCATCTTGACATCAAGTACGCGCCGCTCGAAAAGATCGACGTGAACGATGTCATCGCGAAGTGCACGGATCCGTGGTTCAATCAGACGCTCTCGCAGATCAACGGGAGCGTCCTCCGCATCGGAATCGTGCAAGGCGAATTCCACTGGCACAAGCACGAAGATGATGATGAGTTGTTCTATGTGCTCTCTGGACGTCTCTTCGTCGATACAGAGGGAGGCAATTTCGAACTGGGTCCCAACGAAGGCGTGACTGTCCCACGTGGGGTGCTGCACCGCACGCGCGCGATGGAAAAGACGGTCATGCTGATGATCGAGAACGCTGGAATTCAGCCGGCTGGGGATTAACCCGCCGAACCCACTTGCC
The DNA here is from genome assembly GCA_030706745.1 of Bacteroidota bacterium. NCBI lineage: Bacteria > Pseudomonadati > Bacteroidota > Bacteroidota bacterium. Next base: position 130,468 of record JAUZNX010000010.1, on the reverse strand, counting down.
CTCCGATCACGTTCGACTCGCGTGAAGGCCCGCGTTCGATCGAAGAAACAAGGCAGGATGCCCGCGCCGCGCGAGTTGCCGCGCACGGCGAACATCAAGCTCACCCTGCTCATCACCTCGGTCGTGTTGGTGCTTGGGCTCTTGCTCTATTCGCGAACGCTCGTCGAGCAACTGCGCCAGCGCGAATATCGGGTCGTTCAGCTTTTTTCCGGCGCAGTCAAGTACTACAATAACCATCCCGAAGCAGACGACTCGCTGTATCGGATGATCACGCACTATGCGATGTCCAGCGAAGTGCCCGTGATCCTGACCGATCGTCACGATGCACCGAGTTCGCGGCACTTCCGGGAGACCAATTGGAATGTGCTATACGATACGACCATTGACAGCGCGCATCAGGTCGAATTCCTTCGCGAACAAATGCGCGAGATGGACCACGATTATCCTCGTATTGCAATCGATTATTACGATTCGGCAACGAAGAAGACCATCGTTACGAATTATTTGCACTATGGCAACAGTCTTGTCCTTAACAAGATCGAGTCGCTGCCGTATATTCAGCTCTTTCTTGGTGCCGTCATCGTGTTTATCGGATATCTCAGCTTCAGCTATTTGAAGCGGAGCGAGCAATCCAACATTTGGGTCGGCATGGCGAAGGAGACAGCACATCAACTCGGCACCCCGCTATCGAGTCTGCTTGGATGGGCGGAGTTACTTCGGATGTCCTCGCGAGTGCCGTCCGACGTTGAGAAGATCGCCGGAGAGATCGATCGCGACATCGAACGGCTGAACCGCATTGCGGTTCGCTTCTCGAAGATCGGCTCTGTGCCCGATCTGAAGGAGCAAAATGTCGTGCAGATCGTCGCCGATGTGATGAATTATTTCGAGGGCCGGATGCCTCGCATGCGCAAGGATATTCATCTTGAGCTTATGACCGATGAAGACGATATTCCGCTTCGTATCAATCGCGAGCTCTTTGAATGGGTAATCGAGAATCTGATTAAGAATGCTTACGAGGCGATTGAGGGGCAGGAGGGATCGATCACCGTCAGGATCACTCGGCCCGCTGCATCGCCTTCTATGCGCCCGAGCTTGAAACGGTTGGGCAAAAAGAACCTAGGCGTTTCAAGGCGAAGACATGGTTTGGTCACGATCGATGTGATCGATACCGGGAAGGGTATCGATCTTCGCAAAAAGAATGATGTATTCCGTCCCGGCTACTCGACAAAGAAGCGTGGATGGGGACTCGGCCTCTCACTCGCGCGGCGGATCATTCAGGAGTATCACCACGGTCGCCTCTTTGTTAAAGAGTCCACGCCGGGTAAGGGTACGACATTCCGCATTCGGATGAGCGCGGTCAGTCATTTGAATAACAGTTAAAATCCAGATCAAGAGCGACGAGAACTATGAACGGAGCGAGGAACAAGGAGATGGATTTTTACCGTGAGTTTCCCGGGTGGCTTCGGGCATTTCTTGAATATTTGGAGCACGAACGAGAAGCGAGTCCGAAGACTATTGAGGCATACGAAGGCGATCTCGTCGATCTGTATCGCATCCTGAAATCGGAGCGGCTGGTATTGACCGGCACCCATGATGATCTGAAGGCATTGAGGCGCTACCTGCAAGTGCTCGCCTCGCAATTGACCGGGCAGTCCGAAACTCAGCATACCGTTGTAATGAAAGCAAGTTCGCTCGGAAGAAAACTTGCGGCGGTGCGATCGTTCGTGAAGTATCTGACGAAGCAGGGGATATTTCAATTCAACGCTGCACGGCTCCTTCGAACGCCGAAAGCTGAGAAGCGTTTGCCGAATGTAGTCAGTGAACGAACGATGGCAGAGGTGCTATCGGCGCAGGGTGTGATTCGTGGGGATCAGAGATCGAGGAACGCCGCAACCAATCGAGCGGAGGATACAGGATTTGGTCGATTTGGATCGGAACATCTAAGGAATAGGGCAGTGATCGAGTTGCTATACTCGAGTGGATTGCGCCGATCGGAGTTGTGCTCTATCGACATTTCATCACTCGACCTGAAGTCGGCAACGGTTCGCGTCACGGGCAAAGGCGCAAAGCAGCGCATAATACCGATCGGATCAAAGGCAGTTGAGGCGCTCCGCGAATACCTTGCGATACGATCTTCAAAGCAGGGAGATGAGAACGCGGTGTTTCTCCTGAAGAATGGTGCGCGATTGACTCCGAGGATGGTCCACCATATTGTGAAGAAAGCATTTGAGGATGCCGAGGATGTCCCGCGTGCCCATCCGCACATGATTCGGCACACCGTAGCAACCCATTTGCTCGATCATGGGGCGGACCTTCGAGCCGTCAAGGATATATTAGGTCATGAATCGCTTCGGACGACCCAACGATATACCCATCTGACAGTTGACCGTCTGAAAACGGTCTACGACAAGGCACACCCCAGAAGCGGCCGATGAAGATTTCGAGAGATTTTGAAAATAAAAGTAAAAAGATTTCTTAGAGGCCGATACAATTTCACTCATTGTGGCGTATATTATGGACAGCCTTAAAGCCTAATCATGGATAATCAATCCATAATGGCGCAGAAACGCATGGCGAGTCTTTCGGCACATAAGTTCGTCTTAGAATACTTGAGGTTCGCGCCGAGCGCGGACGCTGGCCGACCGAGTGTGGACACGCTCGGCCGAGATCTATCAAAACCAAAACCAAATACCTCTATGAATATCAGGGTACAAGTGCGGCACGAGGCCGCGGAAGAGCGCATTCAGCGCTACATTGCCACCGAATTTGATCATATTGCGAACAAATATTCGATTATCTCAGCCGATTTTATCGTCGACCAAGAGGGGTCGAACGGACATCTCAAAACGTTTGAAGGAATCGTCCATGTCCCGGGTGATACAATCACGGTCAAGGAACGGGCAGAGGAAACGCACAAAGCAATTGATGCTTCGATGAAAGTAATAGAGAAATTGCTAAAGCGGTACAAGGAAACCTATGCTAAGCCTGGCAATCTCATTCGCCATAAAATCGAACGTGAGCAGGCGAGCTAATCCTGACCGGTGACGTGGGAAAGTCTAGTTGATATGAGACTTATTCGATACGATGCCGGATCGCAAGTCGATCCGGCATCGACTTTTGAATCAAAATGAGTTCGAACCCGAGGCTATTCCAGGAGGTTGTTTTTCAATGCCGATTTGTGACCTGGTAGACATAGGTGAATGAGTAAGCTTACCCTCAAAGAGTTTTTCACGCGTCAGTGGACGCGTATCTCGTTTGTTCTGGTTAGCCTTTGGGTCACAATTGCAGCTCGCCATATTTGGGACTCGTACAATGTTGCTCGCTTCGCGGATATGATTCACGGGACGGCGTGGCGTCCCTACGTAAACCGCAGCTTCGTCCCGTTTCTGATTCGCTCGATGGAATCTCTTTTGCCAAGCGGTTTTGAAGCGTGGCTCCTCGGGTTGTTGGAACGCTATCCTTTCTTGGCCGCAGCCCATTCTTACGACACGTTCAAGGTTGAGCGCTCAATTTATCTCCTGATTAATATTGCGGCGCTTACGATGTTTGCGTTTGCTTTGCGGCGTTTGATGCGATTCGCTGGATTACCTGAACGCTGGTCCACGATTTCGGTCCTGGTAGCTATCGGAAGCATGCCAGCTTATGTCACCTACGTTACATATATCTATGATGGCATGGCGCTGGCGCTGTTCACCTGGTCGCTGGTCTTCTTGAGCAAAGAGAAATGGACGGCCTATTTACTGACCTTCGCACTCTGCATTTGGAATAAAGAGACCGCCGTCTTGCTGGCGTGGATTTTCCTGCTGTTATATTGGAAGGAGCTGCGAACGGGCAGCATGAAGCACTGGGTCCTTTTGGCCTCGCAAGGACTCATGACGATTTTGATTCTCGGCGCAATTCGATATACGTTCTCCGATAATCCTGGTTCGCAAATGGAATGGCACCTATTCCATCGTAAGATCATACTTTTCGTATATACCTTCCAGGGCTATGCCACATTACTCCTCTTGATCTTCTTGTTGGCATATGAGTATAAGAAGCAGCGACCACTTTTTCGAGTTGGAGTTACTGTGCTGCCGATCCTGATTGGCTCGACCTTCTTTTTTGGAATGCTCGATGAATACCGCGATTACTATGAAGCACTTCCAATCGTGGCGACGATGGTATCGGTTTCGCTATACAATATAGCCCGACGGACGCAATTGGTAGAAGCGACGTGACGATTTCATTGGTATTGATGCCATCAATGATTTCGCGCCTGCATCTGTTATACCGCTCCAATGAAGCTGTCGCATATCGGAATCGCTGTTCGAGACCTTGGAAAAGCGGAATTGCTTTTCCGCACATTGCTCGGGAATGGCAAAATTCACCATGAGGAGGTTGTCGATCAAGCTGTTCGTATTGCCTCGTTTGATCTGGATGGCAGCCGGATCGAATTGACCGAGCCGATGAACGACGACTCTCCCATCTCGAAATTTCTCACCAAACGGGGAGAAGGTATCCATCATATCGCATTTGAAGTGAATGATGTGGCCGCAGAGCTTGCCCGCCTTAAACGCGATGGTGTCGAACTGATTGACGAGAAGCCTCGGTTGGGTTCGCATGGGATGTTGATCGCATTCTTGCATCCGAAATCCACAAATGGCGTGCTGATCGAGCTGTGTCAAAATGGAACCCTCCTTCCACGGAAAGAAGGGGAGTGAATGGAGAATTCTGTGCCCATGGACGATTTGCACTCGCCCACTAATCCAGACGAGTTCGATCAGATTCCGTTCCATGACGACGAACTCGAACAGGAAGAAGACGCAACGCAAATCGCGGAGGATGGCACCCACATCCGTCTGACCGTCACGGCGGACGATTTCACGTTGGATGAAAAACTCGAAGGTCTTCCCAAAGAGCCGGGCGTATATCAGTTCAAGAATGGTGCTGGCCGCGTTATTTATGTCGGTAAAGCGAAGGTTCTGCGCAGCCGTGTCCGTTCGTATTTTCAGAATTACCGTCGCGGAACCGGCGATGCGAAGCTTCGCGCATTGGTCAGCAAGATCGCTGATGTCGAGTTAATCCTGACCGATAGTGATGTCGAGGCGCTGATTCTCGAGAACACACTCATTAAGAAGCTAAAGCCGCGTTATAATGTCAGCCTACGTGATGATAAGACCTATCTGTATGTCGTCGTGACGAACGAGCCTTACCCTCGTGTTTTTGCAACGCGTCACAAGGTCCGTGATGGCTCGAAATACTATGGGCCATACACTGAAGCAGGGTATCTGCGTTATCTTCTCAAGACGTTGCGTGACATCTTTCCGATTCGCACCTGTGATTATTATATTGACGAGCAGCTAATACTTCGTGGAAAGATAAAAGTCTGTCTTGAATATCACATCAAGAAATGCGAGGGACCGTGCGAAGGACTTGTCTCGCTCGAACAGTATCAAGGAATGATCCTGAAGGTCCGTCAGCTCCTGTCGGGTCGGACGCGAGACGTTGCCCGTACCATGCGTTCGGACATCGAGCGTCTCTCGAACGAAATGCGCTTCGAAGAAGCGGCGAAAGTGCGTGATCAACTAATGGTCCTGGAAGACTACGCGAGCAAGCAAAAGGTCGTCACCGAAGAAAATGCCGATCGCGATGTTTTCGCGCTTGCACACGAGGATGATGATGCCTGCGGAATCGTTTTCAAAGTGCGCGATGGTAAGCTGATTGGCAAGCAGCATTTCTTTTTCGCGAACACCGAAGCGAAGTCTGATAGCGAGATTCTGGGTGCTTTACTCGAACAATATTATTCGGCATCAGACTACATTCCAGAAGAAATTCTACTTCCTTCTGAGCTCGAAGATGAAGACACGCTTGCGGCATGGCTAGTCCGAAGGGCGCGAGAACTGGATGCGGATTCCGATGGGGCAATGAAGCCGCCGAAGCTTATCCATCCGAAGATCGGCGAGAAGGCCAAGCTCATGGAGATGGTCCGGACGAATGCCAAATACCTTCTCGGCGAGATCAAACTTCAGAAGATGAAGGATTCCGAGCACATTCCCCATGTGCTCAAGGCGATCGAACGGGATCTGCACCTGACCAAGCCTCCGCGTCGTATCGAATGCTTTGACAATTCACATCTGCAAGGCACTGAATACGTTGGGGCGATGGTCGTCTTTGGCGACGGCAAGCCGAAAAAGTCGGATTATCGGAAATATAAGATCCGAACAATAACCGAAAACGATGACTTTGCAGCAATGCGCGAGGTGGTGACTCGCAGGTACGGACGCGCACTCGAGGAGAAAAGCGAATTGCCAGATCTCATTATCATCGATGGCGGAAAAGGCCAGCTTTCGAGCGCGTACGAAGTGATGTCGGAACTTGGGCTTCAATCGATCCCAATGTTTGGTCTTGCCAAGCGGCTCGAGGAGTTATATACGATGAGCTCCCATGATCCACTGGTCTTGCCCCGTTCTTCCAGCAGTCTCAGGCTTCTTCAGCAGGTTCGTGACGAGGCGCATCGATTCGCCATCACGTATCATCGCCAGTTGCGAGAGAAACGAACATTCCAGACAGAGTTGACAAACATTGCCGGTGTCGGGAAGAAGACCGCGATCAAATTACTCGAACGGTTCGGCTCTGTCGAAGGCGTCCGCGCTGCCAGTGAACCGGAACTGGTTGCAACTGTGGGGCTTAAAGCTATGAAGGTTATTGTCAACTACTTCAAGGATCAGGCTTTGGCTGAGGCCGCCGATATTGAGCTTCCACAAGAACCGGAAGAAGAGGTTATCCCACAATGATCTCGCTTCCCATGAATGGTACTGTTCTCGGTATCGAATCGTCTTGCGATGAAACCAGTGCCGCAGTGCTTAGAAATGGCGAACTGGCGTCAGTTGTGGTTTCCTCGCAGTTTTTCCATGAGCGGTTTGGCGGGGTTGTTCCAGAGTTGGCGTCGCGGGCTCACGTTCGCTCGGCATTGCCGATCATTCGAGAAGCCCTTCGCCAAGCGAATATTTCCGCTTCCGAATTGGACGCGGTGGCCGTGACGTACGCCCCAGGCCTTATGGGGTCGCTCCTCGTTGGACTCAGTGTCGCGAAAGGGCTCGCAATCGGGCTCGGGGTGCCGCTTATTGGCGTGCATCATATCGAGGCACACGTGTTCAGTGTTTTGCTCGAACAGAATCATCCCGATATTCCGTTTGTCGCGCTCATCGTGTCCGGTGGACACACGATGCTCGTGCTCGTCAAGGACATTGGCGAGTACGAACTCATTGGCGAGACACTCGATGATGCTGCCGGCGAAGCATTCGATAAGGTTGGAAAGCTCCTGGGACTCGCGTATCCTGCCGGTCCCGAAATCGACAAACTCGCGCGTGATGGCAATCCCAACTTTATCCGTTTTCCGCGAGCGATGATGGAGGAAGGCAATCATGATTTTAGCTTCAGCGGGATTAAGACATCCGTGTCGAATTGGCTAAAAAAACATTCTGAAGAATCGTATACCATTCCCGATATTGCGGCCTCATTCCAGCGAGCAGTCGTCGACGTATTGGCGACAAAAACGGTCGATTCCGCCGATCGCCTGGAAGTCCGTGACATTATTTGCGCCGGCGGCGTTAGCGCCAACTCGGAACTACGCGAGCGGTTCCAGAAGGAGTGCCAGCGCCATGGGATGCGATTCTTTGCGCCGCGACCATTATTTTCGACAGATAATGCCGCAATGATCGCGATGCTCGGCGCACTCAAGCTTGCGCGAGGGCACTCGAGTGATTTCACGCTGGTCGCCATGCCACGACAACCACTAGCGCGCCGAACGTCTATTAACATATAATGCATACCTCCAGCCTTGTTGGCCATACTACGGAAGTCTTCGCGAAATTTCGGAAGAATCCACTCGTTCCGGCCGATGCCGTCATTCGCGCCTTCTTTCACGATCGCCGTTATCTTGGTGCTCGTGACAGGCGCTTTATTGCCGATCACTTCTTCGGTGCCGTCAAGCATTGGCTGCGCCTGGATGCCCTCGTCCGGGATTGCTTCGAGGATAAGGAGCTGACCGCTTCGAAATCGGTTGCCGCGTACCTGATCGCCATTGATGGCCATCCTGCGCAAGAAGTGGTTGATTTCTTCGATGCACTCAAGGATGGCGAGAAGCTTTCACTTCCAGACGCCGAAGCCCTTGCCGATCGCGCTCGCGAAAACACTCGCCTGGCTGCGCTGACCGATGATGAGCGGCTTGCCACGCTCCACTCATTCCCAACGTGGTTCGTCACTCGCCTTCGCGCAGAGTATGGCAATGACACGGAGCCCATCCTCACAGCTTTGAATGGCTCGTCCCCGCTTTGGCTGCGGACGAATACCCTGATCACCGATCGCGAGTCGCTTATCTCCGAAATGGAAGAGGAAGGCATCCCCTCTGAGCGATCCGACATTGCCAGCGAGGCACTGAAGCTCGAGAAGCGTGTCAATGTCTTCGGACTCAAGTCGTTCACGCGTGGTGCCTTCGAAGTCCAGGATGAAGCCAGCCAGCTCGTCGTGCCGATGGCGCACATTCGCAAGACCGCGATCAAAGCGCTCGATGCTTGCGCCGGTGCTGGCGGCAAGACTTTGCACCTTGCCGCGCTGATGAAGAACCACGGCGAAATCTTCGCTGCCGATATCGATCCGTACAAGCTCGAAGAACTCAAGCGCCGCTCTCGTCGGGCCGGAGCGCAAAATATTCGTCTCGTATTTCCGGACGATCGCGAAAAGTGGCTCGGTCCCGAGAAGCTTGGCTGGTTCGATCTTGTTCTGGTCGATGCTCCTTGCACTGGCACCGGCACGCTCAGGCGTAATCCCGGCATCAAGTGGCTGCTCACCGAGCAGATGCTCTCCGAACTCGTCGCCAAGCAGCGCAGTATCCTGGATGACCACGCAGCATTCGTCAAACTGGGTGGCGCGCTCGTCTTTGCGACATGCTCTGTGCTCCAGGAAGAAGGGGAGCAGCAGATGGAGTGGTTCACCCAGCAGCATCCCGAATTCCAGATCGAGGAAGTCCTTCGCACTCGCCCCGATACCCAGAACATGGACGGATTCTTCGCGGCAAGACTCCGAAAGAATCCAGTCTGATTCAACCGAGGGTTGTTTGCCTATTGAAATAGGTGCCCAAAGTTAAAGTAGTGCTTTAATTCTCTCTTTTGAATTGTCATTTAATGAACGCCCTCTCCTTTCTCGCGATTCTCACTCACTGTGCCATCAGACACGCTATATAATTTTATATTGCGTTTTCGGAAAATATTCATGAACGAGCTACGGTGTCACCTGGCCAACCATGCTTCTTGATTGAAAAGAGCCAATTTCATATTTCATACTTCATATTTCATATTTTCCCGAGAGACCCCCCTCCACCTAATATAACGTTGTTCGATACCTCCGGCATCGCATATTTTCGATGAATTCTGCAAATAATCGTAGGGACGTGCCGCGCACGTCCTGACCGTTGCCCAAACCGTAATCGCTAATCAGTGGAACAGCCGTTCTCGGCTGTGCAATCGATCTTTTAGATCGACCCGGTGCGCAACTGCGGGGACGACGCGCCTAAGTTGTCAATGAGCAAATTGCGGCACCCTCGCTTCATCTTTCATACTTCATATTTCATCTTTTCCCCAGAAAGGGTGCCTATCAACCCTCAGTTGAATATACGGGACGCTAAATCAGGAAGCCAAGAGGCGATCGAAGAATTAATCATACGGGCACCTGTTTCTTTTTAGAAAAGGCATGCCGCCGCGGTGTAGCGCATGCTTTAGCTTGCGCTGATACCAGTGGGCGGCAGCCAGGGACAAGCTAAAGCATGTCCCACACCCGCCTGCCCGCCGCGCCGGGAGCGTGCCGAAGGGCCGCGTGTGGGTTTGGTTGCACGCGAACACACCTGACGCGGAGGACGAAGGGAGAGGACACCTGTGCGCGGCAGGAAGTAAAACACTACCTGAAGTTCAAGCTTTTGAAGTGAGGAGGCTTTTCACATCGTGAACGGCCATAAGTGGATTATCCATTCTTGCAATATGATCGTAATAGAATCTTCTGCCTTCATCCGATTTGTACTCGTCTAGTATCCTTGCGATAGCTTCCTTAGGAATCTCTGAGATTGACTCGACGTCCAAGTTGTGGGCAAGAAACCATGCTGCGAACATTGCCAACCTTTGGGTCGAGCGTGACCGAGAAGCATAAGCTCTGCAGCAATCGTAGATGAACATCTCTGTGAATCTCGAATTGAGTTCAACCCATGAATCGTCTTTGTCTCCTGTGCGATCGGAATGCTTGAAGAAGTTGGCAGCGCGACGCGAAGCTACTTTCAGTTTCTGTCGCTCTTCCTCGTCTTTCGCCCATTCAAATTCGCTATAGAGGTCTATCTGATTATCCTTGGCGTTGAGATCGCGGAGAATACCATACGCAGCAAATGCAAGCGTATGGGTAGCACACGGATCATAGTCCAAGAAGTACAGATCAATCGCAGCTTCTGTTTGGCGAATGGCTGCATCAAGCTTCGGAATGCTCTCAAGGGTGATTCTGGGCATCTTGATTCATCATAAAGTCACAGAGGTGGAAGCTTGAACCTGATTACCCAGATTGAGTCGTTGAACTTTTCGCGCATCCACATGTACTTTACTTGAAGATCGACTCGATTAGAGTTCAAGCCCAACCTAATTATTTCTCTAAGCTTATAACCGTAAAACGTATTGTGCTCCACCTCACTGGCAGCTCCATCGAAGTAATCGATATAGAACATTCCGTCAGCGTCCTTCTTAACAATATCATGAACGGCCATTTCCTCGTCCGCGCTGTTAAGATGGTCTGCGTGGTGCTTTCTTGCCAAAGAGAAGATATCAGGAGTCACGATTATTCTCGGATACAGAGCTGCATTTTTTTCCAGCAAATACGCGTCGTTCATTGCGGGCCCGAATAGAAGATTCCCATTGTGGACCACCTTGCCGATTGCGATACCACCTCTAACCAGAATATCAAGTTCAATAAGCCTAATATGAAGATGGAGAATAAGAAGAAGATTATAATACACACCACTCTTTTCGTTCTCCTTAAATGAAAGAACGATAGAGTCGGAAAAATGCGTCACTGTGCGACCTGCGTTCCTTTTTGTTTCTCCAGCGGCTCTTAATGGAGCGAAAATGCCCTGGGCTGCTAAGAGGGCCGTTGCAAGGCGGTCGGCACCTTCATTATCATGAGGAACGAGACTTTGAAATCCGAGAATATCCATAAAGGCGACAACTCTATCATCATAGGTTATTAGCCGTCTCTTGGGTTCTGACTGATGTTCCTGAACTGCTTTCAAAATAACCCTCCCTGCTCCCCGCTCACATCCTCCATAGGTGCACTTGTTTTCGTTACCTTGTCATGCGAATATGCAAATAGACGTGGCAGCTTTCCAGCTTTGAATTTGAATCGATGAATTCTGAGTCGCATGAGGTCTAAGAAGGCGTATGCCATTCTTGATGTCTTCGACTCGACACCAAGGAGTTTTTGAAATTCATATTTTAGGTTATCCATCAACTTTGGCATTTGGTACTTAAGTATGACTTCGGCATCCTTGCGGACTTTTGCAATGCCTACCTCAACTTCATTTTGTGTTCGCCAGCCGCCTCCTTCTGAAACCGGCTTACTAGGCCACATTGCATCATCGAACTCGAAGCATAGCGCCATAGCATGAAATTGCAGTTGAAAAAGTATTTGAGACGTGCGTCTATTCAGGTAAAGTGCGTCTTTTTGTTGCAATGTAATCTTCTCTTTCGCGCCGCGAATCATCTCGAGTTGTTTCCTCAGGTCTTCGTTCGAAATCCAATCGTACCCGAGCATCCGCATTGAATCACTTAATTCAAGTGCGTTGGCGTAGACGTGTTCCAATACTTGGGCTCTTTTCTCATGAAGCACTGAGTATCGAATTCGTCTTGTGATTGCGAACCAAGCTGCCGCTGCTGTTATTACCGAGCCAAGAATTGGAATGTAGGGATTCATAGCAACCTCCCCTGCTCCCCGCTCACATCCTCCACTTGTGCTCTCTTAAACGTCGAGCGGCCGAGCGATAAATCCGGGTAGCGTGGGCGTTCGGTGCCGTTCATCAGTCCTTCGATCGTCAGGATTTGGAGCTTCGGGTATTCGGTGCCGAAGCGCGGTTCGTCGTAGAATCCTGCGGAGACGGCTTCCTGCGTCATCGGGCGCGTCGGCTCGGCGAGCGTGACGAAAAATCCCATTGCGGCTTTTTCGCGTTCGATGACGTGTCCCAAATCGCGGATCATAGTAACCGACACGTTCTCGCCGCCCTTGACCGAGACGACGATCTTCTTGGCCCCGGATTTATCGTCGTGGAAAAAGATGAGTCCATCGATGCCGGAGTCGGCGCCTTTTTTCTTGCCTTGATAGGGTTGCGCGTTGACGAGCGAGCAGGCCCACCACTGGAACTGGTATTTATCGCGCACGGCCAGATTGCGCGCGCCGTCCAAATCCTTCGGCGTCCCTTCGACTTCGAACACGATGCCGGGGAATGCCTCCTTCATCCGCTTCTCGATGAGCGTGATCGCGAGGTGCGTGATGTCGATGCGGCGCGTCTGAGTGGCGGAGCCACGGAGTACTCGCAGCCCAGGGTGCAGCGTAGCCGCTTGCGGCGAAGCGGAACCCTGGGTAACGATAGCATTTGAATTGTATAGCCCTGAAAGGGCGATGTTATTCGGCGTCATCATCATGCCACAACCATTTCGGATCATATTCAACACCGGCGGTCTTTAACATCTCCTCGAACTCCTCCTGGAATGTCGTGTGCCGGTGATGCTCCTCTTGATGTTCGATATAACTCATGACATTCGGAAGATGACTTGGACTCACGCTGAACACACCATACCCCGATTGCCGACCAAAACTCTTGCCTGTCTTTTTCCGTAACCACGCCGATGATTTCGCTTTGATTTCGCGCAAGACCGCTGCAACCGACGATTCGCGTCCGAGATCGATCAGGAGATGAACGTGATCGGGCATTCCGCCTTCGGTGATTAATCGGGCTTTGCAATCTTTGAGGATCGGTGTGATGTATCTCGCGAATTCGGTGTGAAGGTCGTTCGATAGAAGACTCTCCCGATGCTTCGTGCTGAAGACGATGTGGATGTATACCGGGCCGAACGATTGTGCCATGCGCTAAACAACGCCCTTAACAGGGCTTAGAATTCAGTTTGCTTTCCGTACCCAGGGTTCCGCTTCGCTTCACCCTGGGCTGCGGGTACTGCGTCGCTCCGCGACTTAGACTCTCGAACGCGGTGATCCGCGCATCGCTTTCGTGTCCCTTCGGTGTCTTGAAGAGCACGGAGTAATCGCGCTTCGAATTAAACGGCGGATCGAGATAAATCAAATCGACCGTCTCATCCTTGATGTGCTCGCGGAGGATGTGGAGGTTATCGCCGAAATAGAGTTTGTTCATCGTAACGTTGTGTACCGGCGAGTTGCACTCGCCGACCCGTGGCGCCGCTCACCAGGGCTCGGCGAGTAGAGCTCGCCGATACACCCGGGCGATAGGTGCCTCTTGTTTAGACTACAATTTACGAAGAAAAGGGGGGAGACTGTGGGATTGCTCGCTCCGAGGGCAAGTTAACAGGTGTGGATGTATTGACCACACTTCTCATACTATACCCTAAACCCTCTCACTGATACCCTTGTTGTCCGAACCGAATGACCCTGCCAACGCAACTGACCGTTCTCCGAATCGCCCTTGCGGTGGTGTTTTTCGTGCTATTTGCGCTTGTCGAGCCACCCATGATCGGCTGGGCAGCTACGGTCTTTGCTGTTGCGGCGGCGACTGATTGGTGGGATGGACACCTGGCCCGTGTGATGAAGACGACTTCTACGCTTGGAGCGTTTCTCGACCCGTTGGCCGACAAATTCTTAACCGGCGCCGCGCTCGTTGCCTTCGCCTTGAAGGACTACGTCCCTCTGTGGATGGTCGTGCTGGTCATTGCGCGCGATGTGTATATGACCGTGCTTCGCACCGCCGCGGATGGTGTCTCCATTCATGTGAAGACGAGTTATCTCGCAAAGGTGAAGACCTTCGGGCAGATGACGTTTATCATTGCCGTGCTTCTGTTGCTGCTTCTGCAGACGGGTCCGTTGGGACCGGCAGTCGCGCAGGAGGCGCACATGACTCTGGATTCCGGGCTTGTGGTGTGGCTCATGAGCGCCATCACGCTGCTGACGGTGGCATCCGCTGTCGTTTACTCATACGATAACTGGTCCCTGCTGCGGCTCATCACGCGCCGGTATATTTTGCGGCGGACCGGGCAAGAGGCAAATTGAGCGGCAACGAACAATTCGATTGGCTGGAAAAAGCGCGCTCGCGATTGTGGGCGCGGAATCCCAAGCTTTCCACCGTTCCAAAGCTCCCGCTGGTTGTCGGGACCGTCTTCTTCTTCGGACTTTCTCCGTTCGCTTCCGGCACCGTGGGTAGTCTTGTGGCGGCAGGCCTCTATTTCATTACACCACCACTCCAACATACGGTTTTTCTGTCGATCGCATGTCTCCTCGTGCTCATCGCCGGACCGTGGTCTGCCGGTATTGTCGAGCGTTCGCTTGCGGTGCAGGACCCTGGGATCGTCGTGATCGATGAAGTGCTCGGTCAGTGGGTCGCGTTGCTTGCGATCCCGCCGGAGTTCAATCACATGACGAGCACAGTACTTCTGGCATTTGTCTTCTTTCGCATCTTTGATGTGATCAAGCTGCCGCCCGCCCGATTCTTCGAGCGCCGGCAGGGCGGACTTGGTATTATGCTGGATGATGTCGTCGCCGGTATCTATGCGAACGTTGCCACGCGCATCGTACTGCACTTTCTCTACTCGTAATGACCGCTGAGATTATTACCATTGGCGATGAACTCCTGATTGGGCAAGTCGTCAATACCAACGCCAGCTACATCGCCAAGGTACTAAACGAAACGGGAATTTCGGTCGCGCGAACAACAACCATTGGCGATAACCGAGCAGCAATCCTGGCCGCCTTCCGTGCTGCATGGAAGCAACACGAAGTTGTGATCGTGACCGGCGGACTTGGCCCTACGCATGATGACATCTCCAAAGATTTAGTCGCCAAGTTCTTTCGCAAGAAGCTTATACTACACAAGCCCACGCTGAAGCTCGTTCGTGAGCGGTTCGCAAAGTTGGGATACACGAAGATGCCGGAGGTGAATGTCGGGCAGGCGATGGTGCCGGAGGGATTCCATGTCCTGTGTAACGATCGCGGCACCGCGCCGGGGCTGCTTTATCACAAAGGGAAGAAGACGTTCGTGATCCTTCCGGGCGTCCCGGTTGAAATGGAGTTTACGATGCAGACCGGCGTCGCGCCATTTTTGCGCCGTACATACCGCAAGCAGCTTTCAACGATCGTTCACCGCACGTTGCACACGAGTGGGATCGGTGAGTCGGTGCTGGCTGCGAAGATCGGCGATCCAAAGACATTTCTTGGAAAGGGCACGACGCTCGCGTTTCTTCCGCGCGCCGGCACAGTGCGGCTCCGCATCAGCACCACCGCGAAAACACGCGGCGCTGCCGAGCGCGAGATCGCCCGGGTTGAAGCCATTCTCCGCAAGCGGGCCGCTCAGCATATCGTCGGAGCGGAGGATGAATCGCTGGAATCCAACGTGGTGGCATTACTTACCGAGAAGCATAAGACCTTGTCGACAGCCGAGAGTTGCACCGGCGGCCTCATTGCGACACGCATCACAGATATCCCGGGCTCGAGCGCAGTCTTTACCGGGTCGGTCGTCGCCTATCACAATGAGGTAAAAGTGTCGATGCTCGGCGTTCGCAAAGCGACACTGGATTCGCACGGCGCCGTCAGCGAAGAGACGGCAATCCAATTAGCTGAAGGCGCGTGTAAAAAGCTCAAAACAGATTTCGCCCTCAGCGCCACCGGCATTGCCGGACCAGATGGCGGCACTCCCCAAAAGCCGGTCGGCACGATCTGGATCGCGCTTGCCGAGCGCGGCAAGAAGACCATTACGAAAAAGCTCTCTCTCGATTTTGGCCGAACGGTCAACCGCGATCGCACCACCAACGCCGCGCTCGAATTGCTCCGACGGCGGCTGCAAGAAGCGTAAGACTCAACTCGTTGCCTGGTACGGTACCCTTTGCTCGATACTCGTTACCCGTTACCCGTTACTTCCCTTATCCACAGGTTTAAAATTCAACCCTTTAAATCCCATTTCTGGTTTAAAAATGGACCCAAAGAGAGGAATAATTTAAATAGACTCTTGACATGGCTTTGAAAATGATGTATATTTGCATGTTACTGAAGTCAAGAATTGTGATACCCCTCACGATCGCTCGGCAAGAAAGACAAAATTGATTCGGCGTGCAGAGGCGAAGTGACTCCTGCCCAGAGTTATCCACTTCGCGCGATGAGCAGATGAGATCGTGACCAGAACCTCAATAAAAAAACGACTTAAGCGGATTCTCCGAAACCCGCGCATGCTGCTTATCACCGGCGTGCTCACCGTGCTCGGCATGACGTTGCTCTTCGCGAACAAGGGACTCTGGCGGCACATCTCGCTCCGCCACGAGATCAACGAGCGCAAAACCTATATGGCGAAACTTCAGACTGACGAAGAGACAGTCAGTCGCCACATTGCGCTACTCAAACTGGAAGATGCCGGCACCATCGAGCGCATTGCCCGCGAACGCTACAACATGAAACGCCCCGGCGAGATGATCTTCCGCGCTGGGAATTAATGCCGGGTGAAAGGTCTTTCATGTAGCGTCCACTCGAGATCCCGAGAAGCTCTCCCGAGACCACCCGTGGTTGTGTGATTCATATGTTGTATTCATCTAATTGCTTTTGTGACATGCAACTCTCAAAAAAAACAAAACCAACTGGTTCAGCACTCAGCACTCAGCACTCAGCACTCAGCACTCAGCACTCAGCATATTATGGGCTCTTGCTCCACTTCTCTTGCTCCTCGTTTCGTTGTCGAGTAGTGCACGGGCGCAATGTCCTGATAACACTGGCCCAGCACCAGATCCGGCAACGTGCCCTTGGCATAGCGCCTCGGCTTACAAGATCATTCCCGGCACATCATGCTATGTCACTGTCTATTATTGCTGGAGAAGTTGCGAGGGATATTCCACGGAGGTCTGGGTTTATGAGGTAGACCCCGATCCAACGAGTGCCTGCAATGCGATTGACCCAATCCAATTAATCTGGGATGCAGGGGATATCGCAATTTATGACGCCCTTATCAATTATGCGCCTCCGGCATACTGCGGGGGCCCGATAACTTCAACGGTGACATCCTACGTCCCTGGATGTTGGAAGTATCAATACAATCCGACAACTGGATCAAAGTACGCTGCCTGCACACCACAGGCTGGCTGTTACTGTCAACTGACTTGGGACGTATGCCACTATGACCATCCGGGGGAATTCTCACATACGAACTGCCGTTCCACTGGGCCAAGCGGCTGTGCATGCGTAAATGATCCAGCTCCACAGTATCCAATAGTCTGGCCCACGGACTATTGCGTCTCCGTGCCTTGCCAGCCTTGCCCATGAGGAATAGATTATTTGTACTCACGATGCTCGGAATCGTGTTCGCAGGCCTGACCATTTCGTCAGGCCTGCGGGCGCAGTATCGCTGGCACATTTCTCATTCAGGCCGCGATGCCCAGTCTATTTTTCACTTTAATATAGTCTCATGTGCCGGGGAGGTCTGCACCGCGACGGGAGTGAAACGCGACACGACCTTGAAGACTATTGACCGAAATCGGGTATTATTCTTTCGAAGCACGGATGCCGGACTCAATTGGATAGAGCAAGATCCTGGTCTGCCTCATTTTCAGAGCGACGACCCGAATCCCGTATATTCATTACAGCAGATAGACTCACTAACCGCAGTGGCTGTTGGCGATTCAGGTCTAATTCTAAGAACATCCGATTGTGGAAAGACATGGCAAACCCAGGACGCCCACTCTAAACACTTTATTGAGGATGTGAGTTTTTCTGACCCAATGAATGGGATCCTCGTAATGTCACACCCAGACACAGGCTTGGTTTCCCGCTCCGATATACTTATTACGCACGATGGTGGGCAAAATTGGCTGCTCGCACCATTTACGCCTTGGCGATCGCCTGGATTTTGTCACGCGGATGGCGGCAATTCATTTCGCATGACACCTTACAGCGGGCGAAATATCCCGATCTACAAGACTTCAGATAACTGGATAACTGTGGACTCGACACCACCCATTATTCCAGACGGAGACCGAATTCACTTACTCACTGGGTTCGGATTTAGAGGCTCGGATACGATCATTGCTTATGGAGTCGTCGATACGTTCTTAAGTCTGAGTATGCCTTCTTATATCCTACAGAGCGTCGATGGCGGCATGAGTTGGACAAAAGTTGACGTGCCTGACACTATTGTGACTAATGCTCACTGCATGTCTTCACCTGACCGGGGTATCGTTTTTGTCGGGGGGGCAAACTTTCACAAAATTATCGTGAGTTCGGATCATGGCATGAGTTGGAGGATCGATACACTGATGATGGATACCGCTTATGACCCGTCCTTCGTTTATAGCATTAGCGTTACGCCCTCGGGCCATGCGGTGGGTGCACTCTCCGACAATCCTTTCTCGTGGGGGCAAGCAGTTCTTGCTCGGGGCGATCCGATTCCTTTGGACATCAAATCAAACGCGCCACCGACTAGAGTCAGCGATTTCTATCCTAATCCCGCCATTTCGGCTATCACAATTATCTCCCCTGAGATGCGATGTGTCGTGCAGCTTCTCAATGTGGTTGGTGTCGAGGTGGTCCGTGACATCATTCCTGCCGATGGTACCCTTACCCTCGACGTCTCCTCGCTTCCACGCGGGATGTATGAGGTCGTGATCGAGCGCGACGGCCAGATGATCCCCGCCGGAAAAGTCGCGCTGATCGGGAAGTAACTGGCTACGAAATATTACTCTCAATCGCCTGCAAAATCTGCTCGGCGACTTCGAGGGCGCGGAGGCCGTCCTCGCCGCTGACGATGGGGCGGGTGTCCTTAGCGAGCACATTGCCCGTGAACGCTACAACATGAAGCGGCCCGGCGAGATGATCTTCCGCGCTGGGAATTAATGCCGGGTGAAAGGTCTTTCATGTAGCGTCCACTCGAGATCCCGAGACCGCCCGTGGTTGTGTAAATTAATCATCGTTCTCATTTAATGCTCTTACACCATGAGAAACTCTTTGAATGAAAAGTCGCTGACTCAGCACCCAGCGCTCAACAAGCTAAGCGCGCTGGCAGCTTTGTTCATGCTTCTCGTTTCATTCGCGACTAGCATGAGGGCACAGTGCCCTGATAGTACCGGACCTGCGCCGAACCCAGACTCTTGTGCGTGGATCCCTGGTGGATGGACCTACTTTCCCATTTCGGGCACAACATGTTTCGGAAGGTCTATTATTGCTCACGAGCGTGCTCAGGCATCTTACAGCTCTGGGTCTACGAGGTAGATGTGCCAAGCAGCAGTGATTGCGATGTTAATCCGGTACTAATGATCTGGGGAGCCGAGATTGTCGCACGCGAGTATCTCTTGGATGGTATGCAGATCAACCCATGCGGGCAGGGAGCAAGTCAGGTGGTAACATCCTGTGTGCCGGGATGCTGGAAGCGTAACCCGAATCCTGCTACAGGTCAGTCACAATATACAGCATGCACTTCCCTTGCCGGGTGCTATTGTCAGTCGACTTGTGACGTATGCCGCGATACTACTGGCGCTGATATAATTTCAAATTGCCGATGCACCGGCCCGACCGGCTGTGCGTGTGTTGATAGCCCTGCACCCACTGTCGCCACCGCTTGGGTAGCTGATTGGTGCTATTCCGTGCCATGCCGCGACGCCTGCAACTGATGAAAGGCCGAAGTCCATATTCGCCATATCTCTTTGCGCTACTCGCGTGTCTGATGATCTCGACAGGCACGCGAGCGCAATACCGCTGGCACATGACACTCCCTGGCGTTACCGCTGGCAAGTATCAATATGACTTCACATCACTCGATTGCGCCGGAGAAGTATGCACCGCCGCTGCTCTGAGGATGGATACTTCGCTTGGGCCGATAAAGCTAGACTCTTCCACTGGGAGCTTTATTGGACCGTATGCTATCATGTTCTATCGTAGCTTAGACGGAGGACTTACTTGGAGTGAGCAAGATCCGGGTCTTCCAACCGACATCCTTCCCAATCGGTTTGTCCAAAAGATTCAGCAAATTGATTCTCTAAATGCGGTCGTCATTGGCGACTCAGGACTAATCGTCAGAACATTCGATGGCGGACTAACTTGGCAGAAGCAAAATCTCCCGCTAACCAGCCAGCCTCCAAATTCTTCATATCGTGTTTTCGATGTCCATTTTTCAGATCCGGCGACAGGTATTGTAACTCAATCGAACGGTAAGATATTTACTACGCATGACGGAGGGAATCACTGGGATTTGGCCCCTTTTTCTCACTTATTTGCTTGGTCCTGCCATTCGGATCGGGGCGATAGATTCCGCGTCGTTTCCTACTGGACAGGTCCCGTATACAGTACGGCTGATAATTGGCAAACAGTGGATTCGACCCCACGCATAATTCCAATCGATGATACGATCCACTCACTATTCTCCGTTAACTTTAGAGGCGAAGATACAATTGTAGGCTTTGGAGCACAAAACAATGGCCCTGGAGAATTGAATGTCTTCGACAAGCCATCTTATATCACCAAAAGTGTGGACGGAGGATATCACTGGATGCCCATCACACTTCCTGATACTCTCGTCGAGGATCTTCACTGTATGTCCTCTCTTGACCGTGACGTTGTGTTCCTTGGTGGCTTAACCGGCAAGCGACGCATCTTAATAAGTGTCGATCATGGGATGGAATGGGAGGTTGATACGCTCCTTCAGGATACGATCAATCCACTGGCGATCCTGAGTCTGGCGGTAACCGGGGACGGACACTGCCTCGGCATATTTGCTGCCAGCCCGCCTGCGATTAGCGCACCATCATTTGTTGCTCGCTTGGAAAAGGTGAATTTAGGAGTCACAGGGTCCGCGCTGCCGACGCCAAAGGCGATCTTCTATCCGAACCCTGCCACCGCTTCTCTTAAGATTACTTTGGTGAGCGAGAGAAGCCAAATGCGACTGCTCGATGTCATGGGCCGAGAGGCTTTGAGCGGATTCATCCCTGCCGATGGCACGCTCACACTCGATGTATCCCAACTTCCGCGCGGAATCTACTCGGTGATGATCGAGCGCGACGGCCAGATGATCCCCGCCGGAAAAGTCGCGCTGATCGGGAAGTAACTGGCTACGAGATATTACTCTCAATCGCCAGCAAAATCTGCTCGGCGACTTCGAGGGCGCGGAGGCCGTCCTCGCCGCTGACGACAGGTCGCGTGTCCCGTGCGATGGCGTCGCGGAACAACTCGAGTTCGTATTTGAGCGGATTGATGTCGCGGACTTCCGGCTTTTCGTAAATGATGGAGCGGGGGACATCGCCTTTCTCGATCTCGCCGAGTTTCATGGTCAGACCCTTCGGCTTGCCATAGCTCTGGGTGTTCTCATCGATCAGCCGAAACACATCGACCGACTTTGCTCCAAAGTCGAGCGAGAGATAGGCATCTTTCTCGAATATCCGCAACTTGCGCATCGGGTTCTGAGAGATGCGGCTGGCCGTTACATTCGCCACTCCGCCATTCTCGAACTTAATGCGCGCGTTCGCAATGTCCAGCTCGGTGGAGACCACTGCAACGCCCGAAGCATCGATCGACTTCACCGGAGACTTCACGAGCGAGAGGATCACGTCGATGTCGTGGATCATCAGATCGAGGACGACGGCTACGTCCGTCCCGCGCGGCTTGAACTGCGCCATGCGGTGCGACTCGAAAAAGCGGGGATCGTTCAGGTATGGTTCGGCCGCCAGCAGCGCCGGATTGAACCGCTCGACATGCCCAACCTGAATCTTGACATTTTGTGTACGAGCTTGCTCGATGAGTGACTTGGCCTGCTCGGTCGTCGTCGTCATTGGCTTCTCGATAAGAACGTGCTTGCCGCGCGCGATCGCCGCCTCGGCGATCGCATAATGCGATTGCGTCGGCGTTACAATCGAAACGGCATCGACGTTGTCGAGCAATGCTTCGAGTGAGTCGAAATCCTGCGTCTTGTACTCGTTCGCGACCGCGCTGGCGATAGCCCGATTCTCATCGTACAGTCCGACGAGTTCAACAGCGTCGACTTCCTTCCAGAGTTTGGTGTGGACACGACCAAGATGTCCAACACCCGCAACACCAATTTTCAAATACTGCATCGATAATTGTTAGAGCGAATCACCTTTATCGCCGGGTCCGACCACATTACCAGGACCTTCCGCGTCTTTTGCCTTCTCGCTGGAAGCTGGCTCGGCCTGTCCATTGCCAGATTGTTTACTTTCGTCGGACGCCTTCTTAAGATTTTCGACGGCCTTGACTAAGTTGAACATCCGGTTCTCTTTATCGAACGGCGGCAGCTCGCCACCAGTCATCAGAACGTCAATCTCGCCAGAGTCCAGTGTCTCTCGCTCGAGCAGGGCAGTGGACATCCGATGCAGCACGTCGATCTTCTCGGAGAGAATCTTCACGGCACGATCGGCACCGGTTTCAACGATGTGTCGAATTTCTTCGTCGATGATGCGTGCGGTCGTATCCGAGAACGTCTTTTGATGTCCGTAATCGCGACCTAAGAAGACCTCTTGCTCGCCCTGGCCATACTTGAGTGGCCCAAGCTTATCCGACATACCCCACTCGCAGACCATCTTGCGGGCGATGTCTGTTGCGCGCTCGATGTCGTTGCCGGCGCCGGTCGTAATCTGGTTGAAGATGATTCTCTCTGCCGAGCGTCCGCCAAGAGCGTATGCGATCACCGCTTCCAGATACTCGCGGGAGTAAGTGTGCTTCTCATCGACCGGTAAATAGCTGGTGACGCCAAGTGCACGGCCACGCGGAATGATCGTGACTTTATGCACCGGATCGGCTTCCGGAATGGACTTCGCGACTATAACGTGTCCGCACTCGTGATATGCGGTCGTCTTTTTTTCTTCTTCACTGATGAGCACGCTCTTGCGCTCGACACCCATCATGACCTTGTCCTTCGCGTTCTCAAAGTCATACATGGCGAGTCGGTCCGCGCCGTGCCGGGCGGCAAGCAGCGCGGCTTCGTTCACCAGATTCGCAAGATCGGCACCGCTGAGGCCCGGAGTGCCACGCGCCAACGCCTGAAGATCGACATCGGGTCCGAGCGGCGTGTTGCGTGTATGCACTTTGAGGATGCCTTCGCGTCCGCGAACATCGGGGCGATCGACGACAACCTGCCGGTCGAATCGGCCCGGACGCAGCAATGCAGGATCGAGCACATCCGGACGGTTTGTCGCGGCGACAATAATAACTCCGAGGTTCTGCTCGAAGCCATCCATCTCGACGAGCAATTGGTTCAGTGTCTGCTCGCGCTCGTCGTGTCCGCCGCCGAGTCCCGCGCCACGGTGCCGGCCCACGGCGTCAATCTCATCAATAAAGACAATGCACGGCGCATGCTTCTTGGCTTGGTCGAAGAGATCCCGGACGCGGGATGCGCCGACGCCGACGAACATCTCGACGAAGTCCGCGCCTGAGATAGAAAGGAATGGCACACCGGCCTCGCCCGCGACTGCGCGTGCGAGCAATGTCTTTCCCGTACCGGGAGGTCCGAGCAGCAGCACGCCGCGCGGGATCTTGCCACCCAACTGTTGGAATTTCGCGGGTTCGCGTAAAAACTCGATGATCTCGACGAGTTCAACTTTCGCTTCGTCCGCGCCGGCCACATCGTTGAACGTGACCTTCGGCGCGCCTTCGGTGACGAGCTTGGCTCGTGAACGCCCGAAACTGAAGATACCCTTGGTGCCGCCTCCGAGACCTTGCCCGCCTTGCATTCGTCGCATGATGAAGATCCATGCGACGATCAGGACGATCCACGGCAGGAAGGAGAGCAGGCTATCGGTCAGGCCGTTACTGCTATCGGTCTTGGTGATGTTGACGCCTTTTTCGCGCCAGGTCTTGTACTGGTCCGAAAGCGTTTCCGGGATAAGGTTCGTGACGATATTCTTCGCCGAGCGCGTGGTACCCTCGACCGTATGCACGGACATATCCTTCGAAAGCTGACCTTTGAATCGGTATTGCGTCAGGCCATACTGCTCGACCTTACCGGAGGTGAAATCGCCTTCATCGAGCAGGCGCTGGTATTCCGAAGTCGAGATTTCAACCTCAGTGGGGTTGTTGCTCCGATTGAAGATAACGACGAGCACGACCACACCAAGCAGCATGGCTGCCCATAACAGGACCGTGCGCATGATGTGACCGAAGTCCATCTCGTCGCGGCGGTTGGGTCCGCCTTGCGGCTTCCGTTGCGGTGGCTTGCGCTGACCTTGAGGAGTCCCACCTTGTGGCGAACCTCCCGGTGTGCCCGGTGTTCCGCTCTGTGGAGCGGAAACAGGCCGGCGTTTGCCATTTTGAGTTGGCGGTGGCGCGCTGGGTGGTGCCCCGGCCGGTGGCTGGGCATCCCGTTCGGCTGAACTTGTTGGCTGATCTGACATTAAGAATTGGCTATGGGCCGAAAGCCCACGATAGATCCTCTACGATGGATCGTTGACGATGGATCGCAGACCATAAACTGCCCACGATGGGAAGGTAATCCATCTACGTGCCCATATCTGGACCGCTACACCGCGACCTCGCAAGAGCGGGGAATGCGGGGATTGGATGCTTTCCGACCCGTTTGTAAGTGAACACGCTGACCTCCGTAGCCGTGCCCTTTCTCGGGTGTCCAAGCTTCGGTGGCGATGCGTATACTCTGACGGCCATCCTCTGCTTTTATTTGTCTGGCAATCACGGCAACCGATCTTGATTTCCTATCATGAAACGGACTGTGCGGAGTGGCAGTTCGTTCGCCGTGCAACCCGCCCGATATTCAATTCGATGGCTGATCGTGTCCCTTTTGGCGATCCTCAGCATCGCGTTCTTTCCCTACCTGTTCGAAGGCAAGATCTTCCTGCCGGCGGACATGTTCGACACGATGACAGCGCCTCTGAATGCGCAGTACGGCCCGCCGCAGGCTCAGAATTTCTATGTTCTGGATGGAATCGTGCAGACCTATCCGTGGAAAATAGCGGCCCAGGACGGATTGCGGAGCGGGCATCTTGCATATTGGAATCCGCACATCCTCGGCGGCTATCCGCAATATGCCGAATCCGATGGTTTCGATGTGTTCAATGTCTTTGGCATTTGGCTCGATGCCTGGCATGCCATTCTTGCGGAGACGCTTGTCGAATTCCTGATCGCGGGCATTGGAATGTGCTTCTTGCTCCGTTTTTTCGGTGTCCGGGTGTGGGCTAATTTGATCTTCTCATCGGCCTATATGCTAAACAGCATGTTCGTTGCGAGTGCAATGTCTCGCTGGGCAGTTGCATCGTTTTGCTGGATGCCGTTCGTCGTGCTCATGCTCATTCGACATCTGAGTGTCGGGCGAAAGGAGGATATGCTCTATGCATCAATCTATCTAGCGCTTTCTTACCTTGCAGGCACGCTGCAATCAGCATTCTTTGTAACGTGTGTGGTTGCGTGTCTGATGTTGCTCTATCCTTCCGGTGAGAAGAGTTTGCGGTGGAGCGGCCGTGTTGTGAGGCTCGCGGTTGTGTTCGGTCTCGCATTCTCGCTTTCTGCTCCGATGTGGTCGCCGACGGTGCAGTTGTTCGCGCAAACGCTCTGGCGAGGCAGCCTGAATTCGACCAGTGTGTTCGCGCACTACGGAGTGCTCCAACGCGTGCTTTCCTTTCCGCTTCTACTGTTGCTTTCTTTTCCCGCTCTACTCGGAAGTCCGGAAGTGTTCAACCTGAAGAAGCTGGCCGGAGCGGACGTAACCGATTTCAACGGCGCAATCGCGTTCGTGCCGATGGTCTTTGCGGTCTGGGGTTGTTTCGCACTGAGGAAGCGGAAAGAGGTGCTACCATTTTGTCTGATGGCCGCCGCCGCGATTATTCTCCCAATCCTGACGCCGCTTTATGCCATCTTGTATCATCGTGTCTTTATCGTTGCCACGCTTTGCTTCTCCGTCGTCGGTGCGGTGATGTTTCAGGCGTTTCTCGATCGTAATGTTGATCGGGAAAGTGTTGTCCGGATATCTAAACGAATCATGGTGGCGAGTGGAATATTTGCCGGCGCAATCGCACTTCTGTGTGGATATACGACGCTTGAACACCCTGCACTCGCGGGCAAACTGACTGGAATGCTTGCCACCTCCAATTCCGCGTTTGGCCGCGAGAATTCAGCCTGGCTACTCGCTCGCGTTGGAAAGACGCTCGACTATTTCTCATTTACATCCATCGAGTTATGGCTGCCCATCGTGTTCGCGCTCATTGCGGCCATTGCCATTTACCGCTACGCGATGGGCAGACTTGAGCGAGCGGGTCTACTGACCATCGTTACCACTTCGACGTTAGTGACACTGCTGCTGTTCGTTCGAATGTGGCTGCCCTCTGTCGATCCGGCGAAGTTTCCCATCTACCCGCCGAGTGCTGTCACGACGTTCCTCCACGAGCATGCCTCGGAAGGCCGCTTTATCGTCTGGCCCGATCCGCAGAAGGATGCATATACGTTGCGGCCCAATAGCTCGGATGTGTATCACACGAATGACTTCGATGGGTATGAGAGCCTCATGCCCGGCACAATGAGCGTGCTGTATCATCACCATATTTTACCAGACTCGATCAATCTTCGCCTGCTAGGACTGGCGAACGTCAAGTATGTGGTGACGCGGAGCCGGGTGATTACAGATTCGGCTGTTCGGCGGGTTCTCGCTGCTGATGGGCTAACGATCTATGAGAATCTCCGAGTAAAGCCGCGGGCATACTTTGCGTCGTCGGTGAAGATATTGGATTCAGATGCCGCTGTTAGTCAAACGATGCTGCAAAGTGATTTCGATGGTTCCACGGCGCTTATCAGGCGCCCGGATGCATGGAATAAGTTTGCGGATCGCTATGATACAAGCGGAACGATGCAAGTTCGCGACGTAAGCAACGAAGAGATTGCGATCGATGCGAATACGAACGCAAAGTCCTTCCTCGTCATGACCGACACCTATTATCCGGGGTGGAAGTGCTATGTGAATGGTCTCCGGCGCCCGATTTATCGAGTCAACTTCGCGATGCGTGGTGTCGAAGTGCCGGCAGGGAAGTCCGTCATTGTGTTTCGATTCGAGCCTGATCTGTTTACCGCGAGCCTGGGGCTGAGTGGCCTCGCGGCTGTATCGACGCTCTTTGGAATTATATTCTTTATCGTCAAGTACAATCCGAAAAATCAATCCGCGCAATCCGCATCATCTGCGTAATCCCGGTTCTATCTGAGATACTGTTCTTCCCACAATACCAAATTCAGCAGGGACCAGAGGAGTTGTCCATTATTGCGCGCACCGGTAGTGTGCTCGGTGAAGAGTCGGCGGACGTATTCCATATTCATGTGCGTCTTCAGTAACTCGCTTTGGAAGAGCCGGTCTTCGGTGAAGGTGCGCAATTCGCTTTTCAGCCACTCATTGACCGGCGCGGCGAATCCCATCTTCTTGCGATAGATATGCTCCTTCGGAAGAATGCCCTCCGCGGCTTTCTTCAGAATATACTTCGGCACATAGTTCGGTCCCAGCTTGATGCGTCGCGGCAAGCGGAATGCAAATTCGACCATCCGGTGATCCAGGAACGGCACGCGAGCCTCGAGGCTGGTTGCCATCGAGACTTTGTCCACACGCATGAGTAATAGCTCTGGCAATCGCTGCTTGAATTCGAGATACATCATGCGGCGCGTATACTCGCTCTTAGGATATGCGGCGCGGACTTCCTTATGCCATGTGTTCGCAAACGCATTCGATGACATGGCGCTCGAATAATTCTGGAGCAACTGCCGCTTGTGTTCTTCGGTGAAAGCCAGCGCGCCTCCCCAGAAGAGTTCTTCACCACGCGAGAAGCGGCGCATGTATTCGCGCACCAGCGGATTCTTCACCAGCGGACTTGTGGCCAGCACCGCGGCGCGGCGCATGATCTTCGGCGAGACCTTGCCGAGTGGTCGCCAGAGGCGATCGTATAGTTTGATGTCCCGCACGAGCCACGGATAGCCGGCAAATTCCTCGTCCGAGCCTTCGCCGACCTGCACGACGATCGTACCGGACTCGCGCGCAAGCTTGCTCACGAAATAAAGCGGAATGCAGACCGGATCGCCGTTCGGTTCGTCCTCATGATAGGCAAGGCTTGCCATGACACCTTCGGCATCGCGCGAATCGATCAGGACTTCGTGGTGATCGGTGCCGTATCGCTCAGCGATGGAGCGCGCGTACTTCATCTCGTTGTACTTCTCCAGTTCTTTGAATCCGACGGAGAAAGTTTGGACGGGCCGATCCATGAGTTCGGCCATGAGCGCGACGTTCAGGCTCGAATCAATGCCGCCCGAAAGAAACACGCCGAACGGGACATCGGACATCATGCGGTCCTTGATGGACTGCCGCAGCAGCCGGCGAATTTCTTCGATAGCCTCTTCTTCGGAAATCTCTTCGAGTGGCGCGCCGGCATCGAGCAGCGACCACCACTCGCGCTTCGTGATCGTGCCATCGGACTTGACCCGCATTGCGTGTCCGGCTTCGAGTTTATGAACGCCCTTGAACATCGTGTCCGGTGCGGGCGGCATCATGAGCGAGAGATAGTGCGGTAGTGCGTTCTCGTTCAGTCGCGCACGCAGCGAGGGATGCTGCAGCATCGCCTTGATCTCACTGGCAAAGATAAAGCGCCCGCTTGGCGTAGCGTAATATAGCGGTTTGATGCCGATACGGTCCCTTGCAAGGAATAACTCTTGCTCGTTCTCGTCCCAGATCGCGATGGCGAACATGCCGTGGAATTTCTCGAGGCATGCCTCGCCCCATTCCTGATAGGCATAGAGAATCGTCTCGGTGTCGCTTCTGGATTTGTACTTGTAGCCCTTCGCCTCAAGCTCCGCGCGAATCGAAAGATGATTGTAGATCTCGCCGTTGAAGACCAGCGTGTAGCGCCCATCGGGTGTTGACATTGGCTGATGCCCGGCGGGGGAGAGATCGACAATCGCGAGGCGCCGAAACGTCAGGCCACAGAGGCCAGTCGGCGCAATGTAGAATCCGGCATCGTCCGGGCCGCGATGCACGATGGCATCCGACATACGCGTGAGCAACTCCGGCGTCACCTGAGGTTGAGCCTTATAGCCGTAATCGAAGACGCCGCCGATTCCACACATGGGGTGACACTACGAATTTGGAGCGATTATGATTCGCAGCCCATGGGGATGCGTAGCCCGCGTTCTTACGTTGCGATTGAACTTTCTTGACAACCTGCGTGCTATTCCGCGCTGTAGTTCGGGACGTATTGCGTCCGTTCTCAGGGGTTATGAAACATGAAACAGGACGTGTGCAGTACGTCCCTATAAGCATAGATGAAACGCAGAGTCTTTAGCGGTATCCAGCCTTCGGAAGTGATCCACATCGGTAATTACATTGGTGCAGTGAAGCGATGGGTTGCGCTCCAAGATGATCCGGCCAAGGATAATATCTATTGCGTCGTCGATCTGCACGCTCTCACCGTCAAGCAGGATCCGGAAGTTCTGCGTGAGCGGACGCTCGAACTTATGGCGCTCTTCCTTGCGGTAGGCCTCAACCCCGAGAAGAGCACACTCTTCGTGCAGAGCCACGTCAGCGTCCATGCCGAAGGTGGCTGGTTGCTCAATTGCATTACGCCTTTGGGATGGTTGAACAAGATGACGCAATTCAAGGATAAGTCTCAGAAGCAGGAGACGATCCTTGCGGGTCTGCTGGATTATCCCGTCCTGATGGCGTCGGACATTTTGTTTTACGACACACACGAGGTGCCGGTCGGGGAAGACCAGAAGCAGCACGTCGAACTGGCACGCAATATCGCCGAGCGGTTCAATTTTCATTATGGTGAGACGTTCATCGTGCCCGAGCCGGTGATCGCAAAGGCCGGTGCACGCATCATGGGATTGGACGATCCGACGATGAAGATGTCGAAGAGCATGGCGCACATTCAAGGACATGCGATCCGTCTACTCGATGAGCCGAAGCAAATCGAGCGGGCGATTATGCGGTCCAAAACCGATTCTGGTTCGGAGATTCGTTTCTCGAATGAACCCGAGAAGGCTGGCGTGAATAATCTGCTGACAATCTATCAGGTGCTTACAGCGAAGACGCGGGACGAAGTAGAGCAAGATTTCGCTTCGGCGCGCGGCTATGGTGATCTCAAAAAGCGCGTCGCGGAAGTTGTGATTGCGGAAGCCGAGCCAGTCCGCAAACGGTTCGCCGAAATTGCCACCGATCGCGGCGAACTTGAACGCATCATGCGCTCAGGCGCCGAAAAAGCCCGCGCCATCAGCGGGCCGCGGCTTGCAGACGTGAAGCGAAAGATGGGGTTGGTTGTATAGCTGTGCCAGCCACTATGGACCAAATCGAGCAGATACATCGAAAGTATCTGGCCGCCACGTTGATTGGCTCGCTGATTCTTCTCTCCTGTCAACTGCTGTTTCCACTCAGCATTGATAATGAGATCTTTCAGTCGATGGCAATGGATCTCTTTCGATTCCACCGGCTGCCGATTCTCGGTTCCTGGGCACATGATTTTCCCGGAACGGTCTACGTCCATTGGCTGGCGATTGTGCTTTTCGGAGATACCGCACTCGGATTTCGGGTGTTTGATCTGTTGGTCCACCTCGGCATGTCCTGGATGTTGTTTGTCGTCCTGCGAAGATGGCTACCGCCGCGTTCGGCATTTCTATCGGTGATCTTTTATAATCTTCACTACATCTCCAACTTCTGGTTTGCAGGTCAGCGAGATGCATTCGCTGTATGCTTCTTACTGTTGGGTACGCTGCTCCTGATGAGAGTTGACAGAGCGGAGGAGGCCCCAATCAGTCCGATTACTTTGGTGGCCGGATTCGGAGCCGGGTTCTGTATCGCCATGATGATGACTCTCCGTCTTACGTATGCCATCTTTATTCCGATTGGGATAGTCTATCTTTGGCGACAACCCGAACTTCGCGCAAAACGAGTCACTTCATATCTTGCCGGAGTCATGGCGCTTGTGATTGCGCTTGTGATGCCATATCTCTTCTATCCGGGAGGGCTGGAGCAAGCTTATCTGACAACCATTCGGTACAATCTCGAACTCTATGGTGTCGTCCGGATACCACGGATGCTACTCCTTCAGTTTCGATTACAGAAATTGTTTTTTGGCTCGGCTTTCATCGGACTCCTGTTTGCGTTTCTGCCGTCTCTTCGAGGACGAGGAAAGGTCAAAGCGTTCTGGGAGCGTTTTGTGGCGCCGGCGTCCCGCGATCGTCTGTTGATTGCAGGATACGCTCTTTGCGGCATCATTTCGATTTGGGTGATGGGAAAATTTTGGCCCTACCACTTCGAGCCGATTCTGATTATTATTGTGCCGTTCGGCGCGATTGCGCTTGAGACCCTCGTTGTTGCGATTCCTTCGCGCATTCTGCAGTGGGCGGCCGTTCTTTTGCTGATCGGCTACTCGGTCCTTCGCATTTTCCCAGACTATATCATACAGCCCTATCTCAGCAATGTGATGCATGGCGTGCCACATCCGCTGGAGTCATTGCAGGATACACTTCAGGCAGATTCGGGTTATCCGCGAAGTGCGGATTTTGGCGTCGCGGCCTATATCGATCGGATGTCGCCGCCTGGCGCCCGCTTTGAGACTGTGACGATCACTCCCGGTGTCAGATGGCATACCGGACGAATGAGTGCATCACGATTTACCACACTCTATCCGCTCATCGTCTCCACGCCGAGTGGAGGCCACCCTCCATTTCAACAAGCATGGCGTCGCGAATATATTGATTCTCTGCGTTCGGCGCGCCCCACTTTTATTGTCATTAGCGCACAGTCGGTCGAGATTTTCAATTGGATTCGGGAGACTCCATTACAGATGGTTCACGAAATCCCCGGATTTGATAGCGAGATCATGCCACATTATGCATATGATACCACAATCGGTGGTTATAGATTATTCAGGCGCCGCGACTGAGCTTTTGTGAACGTCTCACCATGAGTGGGAGTTGATGCAATTCTGATGGTAACACTCGGAAATTTGGAGCTCGGTGAAAACCTCCTCCTCCTTGCGCCCATGGAGGATGTGACGGATGTGGCATTCCGCCTGATTGCGCGCGAGCAGGGGGCGGATGCCGTCTATACCGAGTTTATCTCCAGTGAGGCGCTAATTCGGGCCGCCGCAAAGTCCATGAAGAAGCTTGTCACGCATGAGGCGGAGCGTCCGGTCGCCATTCAGATTTATGGCGGCGATCCCGATGTGATGCGCGAGGCGGCTCGAATTTCTGAAGAGGCCGGACCCGATTTCATTGATATCAATTGTGGCTGTTGGGTGCGCAATGTTGTTGGGCATGGAGCCGGGGCCGGATTGCTCAAAGATCCGCCGCGGATGGAGCGGATGGTCCGCGCTGTTGTCGATACGGTGAAGCTTCCTGTTACTGTCAAAACCCGCCTTGGTTGGGATCATAATGCGATCAACATATTGGAGATCGCGCCGATGCTCGAACAGGCCGGCGCACAAGCATTGACCATCCACTGCCGCACCCGTTCGCAGGGTCACACTGGTGATGCCGATTGGTCCTGGATTCCCAAAATTAAACAAGTCGTTTCGATTCCGGTTTTCCTCAATGGTGATGTGAAGACACCCGAAGATGCCGAGCGAGCATTTCACGAGACTGGCGCCGATGGAGTCATGATCGCGCGCGCGGCAATCAGCAATCCCTTTATCTTCCGACAGATCAAGGAGCTTCGCGAAACTGGCAGTTACGCGCAGCCGAGCCTGGACGAGCGGGTCCGGCTTTGCATCCGGCATCTTATTCATTCCTGCGAGGTTCGCACAGAGCGCCGTGGGATCTTTGCTTTCCGGAAGCACTATGCCGGATATTTCCGCGGCGTACCAGGTATCGGGCGATTGCGTTCGGACCTGATGCAAATTACTTCTGTCGAGGCTGTCGTCGAGCGATTGGAGCGGTTTGCCCAGAACGGAGAGGTCCCGCCTGACCTTGAATTGGAGCAAGAAAATCCGTCGGCGGACGCGCTCGCATTGGCCGCCTAAGCGCCTGCCCCGAGTTTTCTTTGTATTTTGCAGTTTTGGGACGAGGAGTTCCAATACATACGCCCTGTTGATTGCCGACAATGAGCCGACCGCTGTTGTTCTTTATCCATAATCCGCACTCCAATCAAGGGGAGCGGACGGATGATGTTCGTGGCCTGGAGCGGGTGTTGGGGGGACGATACCCGTGGCGGCAGACAACGGTGGCTGGTGAAGCATCGGTCATTGCCCGCGAAGCCGCTCTCGAAGGTGCCGAGGCAATTATCGCAGTGGGCGGTGATGGGACGGTCCACGAGATCGTCAATGCCTTGATGTCTCTTCCGCCATCGGCACGACCCAAGCTTGGGATTCTACCGGTCGGAGGAGGAAATGATTTTGCCTTTGCAGCGGGTATC
This sequence comes from Bacteroidota bacterium, assembly GCA_030706745.1. Taxonomy (NCBI): domain Bacteria; kingdom Pseudomonadati; phylum Bacteroidota; species Bacteroidota bacterium. The sequence continues at coordinate 96,870 of JAUZNX010000010.1, read as the reverse complement.
CCTACCGATCTACAGCAGGCGCTAGATGTCATCCTTCGCGGCGAGACTATTGCCTCCGACATTGGGTCGATTGATATGGGCGAGGGAGTGGGCTTCTGGACAAATACCTTGGGGTTAGGGTTCGATGCCAAGGTTGTGGTACAAAGCCGCCGGTTTCGCTCACTTCGCGGCAGAGCGCTTTATCTTGTTTCAACCTTACTCACATTGATTCGCGACCACGAGGCATTCGAAATCGAACTGTCGGTCGATCATCATCGCTTCCGAGAACGCACCCTCATGCTAACGCTTGGCAATGGTCCGCGGGAAGGCGGAGGATTCTACACCACACCAAACTCTCGTATCGATGATGGGCAGTTGGAAATGTTACTCGCAAAGCCGGTTTCGCGGCTAATGATGCTCTCCCTGTTGCCGCGTGTTTTACGAGGGACTCACCTCTCCTCATCGGCATTTTTCACACGATCGTTTCATCGGCTGTCGCTGAGTTCGGATCGTCCGCTTGTGATTCACGCCGATGGCGAAATCCTGGCGATTCCTGCCGATGGCATACGACGGATTACTGTGGAGATTCAACCGGAAGCGATTCGGGTGATTCGGTAAGCGAGGCTCGCGAACCCTTGCGTCGCCAAGCAATCCAAGTGAGTAGCGCATAAAGCCACACCAACATCCCAAAGATCATCGACGGGATGGCAATGAAATCCCCCCAGCGAACATAGAGGGTCTTGCGCTCGATAAGCGGAATGCGCTCCGTAATCGAACCGCTTGTAAAGAGTGGCAAGGACTTGACGAATCGGCCACGGTCATCGATCACAGTCGATATGCCGGTGTTCGCGGAACGGACGATCCAGCGACGGCACTCGATGGCGCGCAGCATGGCGAATTGCTCGTGCTGATATGGACCTGAGGACCGGCCATACCAGCCATCGTTTGTAATGACTGCGAGCATATTCGCGCCGTGCTCGACGAAGTGCCGCACGAAGCTTGGATAGATCGACTCGTAACAGATCGTCGGAGTGATGCGAAGTGTGTCGTGTTGAAAGGGAAGCGGAAGTGCTAATGGAGTAAAGCCTTCGCCGTAGTTCCAACTTCCGATGCCCACATTCCATTGAAACCACTTTCCGAGGAAGGGAATGTACTGGATAAATGGAACATGCTCACCGAGCGGCACAAGTTTTTGTTTGTGATAGACTTCGCGGTGCATACGACCATTCGAGTCTTCATAGACTACCATCGCCGCGTTCCAGCTCCGGTAGTAGAATCCATCGACTCCAGAGTAGTTGGCGTCCGGCGGGATGGAGTCTCGTCCTGCCTGATAGTCTTGACGATCGGGAAATCCTGTCAGAACCGGACGGCCGATACTGGCGATGAAGTGGTATAATTCACCAAGCTCATAGCTCTTGGCCGGGCTAGTGATATAGAATGTGATCGCCGTCTCGGGCCACAGCACCAGATCGGTAGAATCGTGTGCCGCTTGGAGCGCCGTTCGTGTAGCGGAGAAGTTCGTGTCGAGTGTTCGCTGATAATCGGTGTACCACTTCGCCCACGGGTCGATGTTCGGCTGCACGACCGTCACGCGAAGCGACGACCGCGACTCCTCGTGTTGATCGACCGCGTGGAGACCATAAACAAGAGGAACAGCGATGAGAAGTCCAAGCGCAAGAATATGATCACGCATAGATACTCTTGTCGAGCGGCGAATCAACTGGAATATCTCGACATTGACGAGAACAATAAGTATCGACAAGAGGTAAGGTCCAGTCCACTCGATAAACTGAACGTAGACCAGATTATATGTCTGCGTATTATACAGGTTAAGCCACGGATAGGCGAGGTCACCGAAGGAATGAGCATATTCGAAACCGGCCTGGAGAATTGGCAAGCTGTAGAGTGCTGTAGTGCGACCAAATCGCCGGCGCACGACCTCGTAGAGCAAGAACGGAACAACAAGAAAAAACGGGTGGACGATAGAGAGAAGCACACCGCCCACCATCAGAAATTTATCGACTTCCCCTGTTGAGGCCCATCCGCCCACCCAGTAGTTCGAGACCAGACCGAGGACGAACATTGCGATGAACGACGTGTAGAACGTCTTGCCGAGAGACTCCGATGACTCCAGTGCAATGAGTAGCGGCACGAGTGCAACAAACGCCAACAGTCCGCCAGCGAGGCCTGTCGGAGGATATGCAACTCCGAGGAGGATCCCGGAGAGCACCGCAAGTGCGACTTGCATACGGCCGAGCGAAGATAGGGCTAAGACCGCACCTGCAACAATCGTGAGCGCCAGGAATGCGAGTGTGGGGTAAACTAAACCATCAATAGTTGCAAACAACGTGCAGCCAAGTAGCAGCCAAAAGGCAGTCGTCAGGAAATGGCGGGTGCGCGTTGAAAGAAATGTCACCTGGGGCTCGCGAAAATTAGATTTTACTCGAACCTCAACGCATCGATTGGGTGCATGTTCGCGGCCTTCATGGCGGGATAGAGTCCGAAGACGATACCAACGAGCGAACAGACCCCGAGACCGATCCCAATCCACATCGTAGGGACATAAACGCTTGCATGGATCAGCATCGCAATGATATTGCCGAGTCCGATGCCAATGGCAATACCAATCACGCCGCCAACTTCACAGAGGACAACAGCTTCCATGAGGAATTGACCGGTAATGTCGGATTTCGTTGCGCCCATGGCTTTCCGGATTCCGATTTCTTTTGTCCGTTCGGTGACGCTGACGAGCATAATGTTCATGATGCCGATGGAAGCTGCAAGCAACGCGATCGCGCTGATGCCAAAGCCGGCATAGGTCAGATATTTCGAAAAGGACTCGAACTGCGTCGTGAGGCTGGTGTTGTCTTCGACTTCGAAATCATTGTCCACGCCAGGCTTGACGCCCCGCGCGGCGCGCATGGCGCCAATGACTTCATCCTGCGTTTCATCGAACTTGTCCTTGGAGCGCGCCCGGACGGTCATCTGAAGCGAGGTGAACTCCGGCTGAATGAAGTACTTCAGCTCGTTCGTAATTGGAATGAGTGCAAAGCCGTCCTGACTTTGTCCCATGCCCCCGCCTTTTTTATCGAGGACACCGATGACGGTATAATTATGCCCGTTCAGCTTAATGGTCTTACCAATTGGGTCCTCGCTGTGCTTGAAGATACGATCGACGATATCCTGTCCAATGACAGCGACATCGCGGGCGTATTGCACATCATCTGCGGAGAGCATGCGGCCCGCGGAGACATCTCGATTGTGGTTGACAGAATAATTATCGTCGGAGCCCTCGAGATAGAACTGGGGATCGCTTTTTTCATCCGCGTAGGCAGCGGTGAGAGGCGCGAGTGTATGTTCCGCGCTGACGGCTAAGGCAAGCGCTGCATTCGATCGGACCAGACGAATTTCTTCATACGTGATCTGCTTGCGTTTCATGTATTTGACCCAATCGCCTCCGCCCATCTGAATGGATGGCCACTTTTTGATCGTAAACGTGTTCGCGCCGAGTTGGGATAGCGATTCATCCACGCTGTTCGTAAGCGCACCGAGTGCCGTCATGACGCCGATGATGGAGAAAACCCCGACGACGATTCCAAGCAATGTCAGGCTACTCCGCAGCTTGTTCGCGCGAATTGATTGGAAGGCTTGACGGACGTTTTCGGAAGTCTGCATTTATTCGTATCTCAACGCATCGACCGGATCGAGTTTACTGGCGCGCCAGGCTGGCAGGATACCACTTGCCACACCGATGGCCAGCGAAAGTCCAAGCCCGGACACGATAAGCGCCAGCGGGAAATGGAGTTGCACGGTCGAATCCTTCCCTAAAACATTATGATTGAGGAAGGTCGCTGCGCCGAAGGCAAGCAGCAATCCGATCGAGCCGGCAATAATGCATAGCATCGACGCCTCGGTAAGGAACTGCGCGAGCACCATGCGGCGGCGAGCTCCAATAGCCTTTCGAATTCCGATTTCGCGCGTCCGCTCTTTGACGCTCACGAACATGATATTCATAATGCCGATACCGCCCACCAGCAGCGACAGACCGGTAATGACAAGCCCGATCATTTGAAGCGTCGTCGTCAGTTTGTCGAACTCCGCGTTGAACTGGTCTTCGCTATTGACGCCGAAGTTGTCAGCTTCGCCGGGCTTCAGGCCACGGACGGCCCGCATCTGATAGATTGCTTCCGCCTTGGTATCTTCCTTGTCCAGGACGTTCTTGGCCTTGATCGCGATAGTCAGCGATCGGTTCGGATCGCCGAATGCGCTGAAGAATGTCTGGAGCGGCGTGATAATTTCGTGATCGACCGACCAGAACCCGAACATCCCACCGGCACGCTTGGCGACCCCAATGACCTCGAGTGGATAGCCATTGACGCGCATTGTCTTGCCAATGGGATCGCTCTTATGAAAGAGCTGGTCCCATACATCATATCCGATAATGCAGACTGGCCGCGCACTGGCAAGTTCTTGCTCGGCAAAAAAACGGCCCTGGTCCATATCGAGGGAGTTCGTTGCCTGATAATCGCGATCGACGCCACTTGCACGAATATTCTCAATCTCATTCGTTCCGTATTTGAGCTTCACGCTCCATTCGCTGGCGCTGACACTGACCGCCTGGGCTGTAGTCATGCGTTGTCGAAGTTCACGTGCATTCTCTGCGCTGATGTTTGGCCGATTGCGCTGCATCATCCAGTCGCCGCCTTGCCAGGAGTGTTTGTCAATGTAGTACACATCGGCGCCCATGAAGCTCATCGCATTGTGAAACGAATCATGCAGGCCGGTCACAAATGCGCTCATCAAGGTGACGGTGACGATGCCAATGATAATGCCAAGCATCGTAAGGGCCGAGCGTAACGGATTCGCGCGGAGTGCCGCGCGCGCCATGCGAAGTCCTTCGACCGTGTCTTGAATAATGCGAGCCATAGCGGTGTCAGCTCTGAGCGACGGCGAAAATGCGTTCGCTTGCCGGGATCATTTCGTCGCGCTCGACTAGTCCATCCTTGATCCGAACGATGCGTTCGGCGTGACGGGCAACATCTTCTTCGTGCGTGACAACGAGCATAGTATTGCCCTGGTCGTGCAGTTCGTGAAAAAGGCGCATGATGTCTTCGCCGGTTTTGGAATCGAGGTTACCGGTCGGTTCGTCCGCAAGAATGATTGATGGGCGCGTGACGAGCGCGCGGGCAATTGCGACGCGCTGCCGTTGTCCACCGGAGAGTTCGTTCGGCTTGTGTGAGGCGCGATCGGCAAGGCCAACGTGATCGAGTGCTTCGAGCGCGCGCTTGCGTCGTTCATCTTTGCCAACACCTGCATAGATCAGTGGTAGCTCCACATTGTGCAGCGAGTCCGAGCGGGGAAGGAGATTGAATGTCTGGAATACAAAGCCGATCTCGCGATTCCGAATTTCTGCGAGATCGTTATCGTCCAATCCCGCAACGTTTACCTTGTTGAAGTAGTAGTTGCCCGTGGTCGGTGTATCGAGACAGCCAATGATGTTCATCAAAGTTGATTTGCCGGAGCCGGATGGTCCCATAATCGCAACGTATTCGTTTCGTTGCACTCCGACGGTTACGCCACGCAAGGCATAGACGAACTCTTGCCCCATCTTGTAAATCTTCTGGATATTCTCCAGATAGATGACAGAGTTCTCCGCCGTATGTGCGATGCCGCCTTTGACCTGATCTGTTTCCATCGTGTCGTTATCTACTCCGCAACGGTCTTGCCTGAATTATCGACCTTCACCTTCTTGCCATCATCCAAGTCCTTGGAGACCGCTCGAAAATTTCCCTTGACGACTTCCTCGCCACCCTGCAAACCAGAAAGGATCTCGACGTAGGCATTGTCAGAGACACCAGTCTTTACGTGCACCTTTTTCGCGACGCCTTTATCCACAGTGAATACAATCGTTGGCGTTTCGTCGCCCTCGTGGAATTCACCTTTGTTTGCCTGGCGGACTTTCTTCATGGAGTCGGCAGCTTTGGCGTCCTCGTTATCGCGGCGCGTAACCGAGAGCATTGGCACAGCGAGTACATTCTCTTTGGTCAGCGTCTCGATGCGTGCTGTGCACGTCATTCCGGGACGAAGATCGGCGGCTCCGAAATCGTCCAGACGGACTTTGACCGTGAAGTTCGTTGATTGGTCCTGACTGCCGGCGCCAGTTAGCTTTGCGCTGTTTGCGATCTCGAGGACCTTGCCAGTAAAAATTCTGTTCGGAAATGCGTCGATCGAGATCTTCACAGCATCGCCAAGCTTAATGTTCACGACATCGTTTTCATCGACATCGACCATGGCGTTCATCACGGTCAGATCGCTTACAGTCATCATCTCGGTACCGGCGAACGAACTGGTGCCGACGACCTTCTCGCCAAGTTGGGAGATGAGCGAAGTGACCACGCCATTCATCGGCGAGAGGACGCTCGTCTTTCTTAATGCTTCTTTGTATTGCCGCATCTGACTTGCGGCGGCGGCGGCCTGGAAGTTAGCTGAGTTCATCCCTGCCTCAGCAGCATCGTGTTTGGCCTTGAGTGCATCGAAATCCTGCTCGGAAATCAAATGCTGCGCGAGCAATTTCTCTCCGCGGGTCATATCCTGATTCGCCTGAATCACCGCCGCGCGTTGTTGCTCGCTCTGAGCTTTGGCGGAGTTAAGCTGTGCTTCGGCGCCGGCGTATTGATCTTCGAAGGTGGTCGGCTTGATCTTCGCAAGCAGATCGCCCTTCTTCACGTGATCGCCTTCTTTGAACGGCAACTCGATAATTTCGCCGGGCACTTCCGGCGAGACTTTCACTTGTACTTCTGGCTGGATCTTTCCGGTTGCCTGCACAACCTCGGTGATCGTGTGTCTCGCGACCTTTTCGGTTTGAACTGCGATCGGCTTTTCTTTGCCGCCAGTTACCAGTGCAATAATGACCATGAGGAGCACAAGTCCTCCCGCGACGATCAGGATCGTGCGCGTGCGGCGGCGTTTCTTCCGGCGTGCTTCAAGTGTCTGATTGAGCACGGTTTGAGTGCTCGGTGCGGCTGCGCCATTTGGTCCCGCCGCTACAGTGGCCGGCATATCCATTCTTCCCTTTGTGCTGACTGCCATTGGTTACCGAATAAAACTTGATTCTAATATTTCCACTGCCCGAGTGTATACGCAAGCTGCCGCTGCGCAAGTACGTAATTGTACTTGGCATTGACACGGTTGGTTCTCGCGGTCACTGCGGCTGCCTCCGCGATGATAACATCGACCTGCGTGCCTGCGCCCACACGAAGTCGTTCATCCCCAAGACGAAGACTTTCGTTTGCTGCAGTCAGTCCGGTCTCCGTTGCATCGAGCGCTTTGCTGGCTGCCTGAAGATTGTTCACTGCTTTTGCCGCGTCGCTTCGAATTTGTTGCACATCCTGTTCAAGTTGAATGCGCTGGTTTTCGAGATCGACTTCTTGTTCCTCGATAAACAAGCGGTTCTGCATCTGATCGAAGAGAGGCACTTGGAGCGTGAGACCTGCGAACAGACGGTGATTAAGTTGTACGCGCATGAGGTCTGAGTTATCTCCAGAGCCACCGATTCCGGCGACAGCATCGAGCTTTGGCAGCAAGGCTCCGCGAGTGTTGTCGATGGCGTACTCGGTGGCCTGAATGCTTTGCCGCTGGGCAAGGATGTCCGGACGGTTATCGATGACCGTATTCAGCCGCGCATTCGCCACGTTCATATCAACTGCGGCTCGCGCAGCAGGCGCAATTGAGGTGTCGATTCCGGCGAGCGAAAAGGAATAGTTGTTGTACTCGTTCGGGGAAACGTTGAGAAGGAACAGCACGTCAGCCTTTGCGTTCTCATAGTCGTTCTGTGCCTGGATTAGCCCAAGAGAGTCCGACCCAACAAGAGCCTGTTGTGTATAGACCTGCCCGATTGGAACAACCCCTGCTTCATACTTCCCTCGGATCAGTCGAAGCTGAGCGAGACCTTCTGCGAGTGTTGTGTCAGCCGCGCCTACCAGTTCATTCGTCCGAAGCACGTTGATGAAGGCTTTTGTAACATTATACGCAATATCCTGGCGAGTCCATTGGAGCGTGTTCTGCGAGCCATCGAGTGAGGCCTCGGCCCCATTGATCCGCGCTACGTCGGAACCGCCATGATACAGATTAAAAGACGCGCTTCCCGTGTAACTCAGCGTGTGCGAACCTGCTGGCGCCGTAAAGGCTGTGGGCAATCCGGTCAGTTTGTCGAAGACGATCGAAGTGCGCGCATCTGTCGATTGAAGCGAATAATTATACTGCCACGATCCATTTGCGCTGGCGCTAGGCAGTAGATTATCCTTTGACCGGGTGACCTCGATTTGGTCGCGCCGGGCATTGTTTGCGATAGTGCGAACCGTATAGTTGCGTTCGATCGCAGCTTTAATTGCATCATCGAGGGTCAGCGTCTGCGGCACCGCAGATGGGTTGGGTGTCGATTGGCTCGGCGCGGTGCCCTGAGCCATTGCGAGAGAACTGACGACGGTCGAAAGGAGCGTAATAAATAGTGCTTTCATCGAACTGCAAATGAGGTCGGGATTTCGTGCATTTAGACGAAAAACGAACGAATAGTTACGCCGGTGGGCAGAAAAATGAATTCGAATCGAGTGCCCTCTAACGCCGGGTAAGCCGCTTAGGCTCCGGCCGCAAGCGGACTTTGGGCAGATCCGATCCGCGGCCTGAAACTATCCTGCCTGTCTCACTCATTATGGGGCGCATGAATAAACTCACCACATTCCTCGCAGCGGCCTCGATCCTTACACTCGCGGCATGCTCCAAAAATACCAGCCAATCCGGTACGACGGACTCCGCGGCCACTCCGACGGTGGCGGCAGCACCGGTCAAGCAAGGCACCGGACTTGGTAAAGTGCAAGGCATGGATACCGCGCTGCACACGATCACGCTCGCACACAACGACATTCCCGGAATCATGGACGCCATGACAATGGAATACACACTTGGCCGGCCCGAGTTGGCGCGGGGTCTTGCTAGTGGCGATAGCGTCCGGTTTACGCTGCAAGAGCCAACGACCGGGACATTTGTCGTCTCCTCGATCGAGAAACTGCCGAAATAGTGCGCACGCTTGGCGTCGATATTGGCGCGACGACCATAAAGCTCGCGGTCGTTTCGGATTCTGGCGCAACCGAAGTCGAGTCAGCATTCCAGACACCTCAAAGTTCAGCGCGGGAAGTAGCGTGCGCATTAGTCGCGCATGTCCACGATATTTTGAGTGCTTATCCCGAGATTAGGCGCATCGGCGTCGGTGTCCCCGGCGCGATGAACCGCGATCGTTCGCTGGTCCGGTATCCTCCGAACCTGATCGGGTGGAAGGAGGAGCCGCTGCAAGCGTACCTTCAAGAATTGCTGCCGACATTCGATCTCGTCGAAGTCGATAACGACGCAAAAGTTGCGGCACTCGCAGAATCTCGGTTTGGTGCGGGGATCGGCGTTTCGCATTTCCTGCTTGTCACGCTTGGCACCGGAGTCGGCGGGTGTGTTTGGTCTACGGAAGGAAGGTGGACTGGCATTTATCGTGGTGCATCCGGCGGGGCAGGGGAGTTCGGTCACATGTCAATCGATCTCAACGGCCCGCCCTGTAATTGTGGGTCGCGAGGATGTATCGAAGCGTATGTTGGACTGAATTATCTCTCCGAGCGAACGAAACGGAAACTTGAATCCAATCCGGCGATGTCGTCAAAGCTGTCCGCTCAGGATGAGTTGACACCAAAGATCATTGCCGATGCCATGAACAATGGCGATGCCTTCGCCCGAAGCGTCTTCGAAGAAGCAGGTTCGCTGATTGGTCGCGCATTGGCTAACGTTGCGAACCTGCTCGATATGCACGTTTTCATTCTCGGTGGCGGGGTTGCCGAAGCAGGGCCAGTCTTGTTCGATGCGGCACTCGCCTCACTCCGCGCAAATGTTCTGACGAATCTGCGGCCGGTGGTGGAAGTCCGGAAAGCGGCGCTCGGCAATCGCGCCGGCGTCATTGGTGCCGCGCTGTTGGTCAACGGCGAGTGATTACGTCGCCAACACTCGCGACATTTGAAAGAGACTTAGATCGAGCTCCTTCTTCATCGTTGCAACGTCGGCCAGTGGCGTAGTGATAACATCGCCTTTGCCGAGGCCGACAAGCACACCGCTCTCTTCGCGCGCCAGACATTCGACGGCCGCGACACCAAATCGCGCTGCCAGGATCCGGTCAAACGCGCTCGGCACACCGCCGCGCTGCACGTGACCTAAGATCGTGGTCCGAATCGTGAAGCCCAGCATCTCTTTGTGCTGCTCGATATATTTCGTCAACTCGGTGGCATTCATTTGCGCGCCTTCGGCAATAACGATGAGCGCATGGTTCTTTCCACGACGATAAGCGTCCACCATATCGCTCGTAATTTCCTCGGGCGTTGTCTCCGCTTCCGGAATCACGACGGCCTCTGCGCCGCCAGCGATTCCGCACATAAGCGCCAGGTACCCGCACTTGCGTCCCATGACTTCGACTAAGATCGCTCGTTTATGCGAGGATGCCGTTACCTTCAGGCGATCGATGGCTTCGAGAGCGATATTGAGTGCGGTGTCAACGCCGAGTGTTACTTCGCTGCCATAAAGGTCGTTGTCGATCGTTGATGCAATGCCGACGACGGGGAATCCCATCTTCGAAAGCTCCCACGCTCCACATTGCGATCCATTACCGCCGATCACCACCAGCCCATCAATATTGTACTCCCGGAGATTCCGCAGTGCTCGTTCACGGCCTTCAGGAGTTTTGAAGGCTTCCGATCGCGAACTGCCGAGAAAAGTCCCTCCATATTGGATCACTCCGCCTACATCCCTGGCGCGAAGCCGGACGACATTGCCAGCGATCAGGCCTTCAAAACCTTCCCGGACCCCGAACATCTTCATTTCTTTCTCGCTGCCGGCCCGGACCACAGCGCGGATCGCGGCATTCATTCCTGGGGCATCGCCCCCACTTGTCAGTACTGCTATTCGATTCATTCTTTGGTATAACGCGAACTTTGTAACACAAATCTAAGGAATATTGGAGGCTCCCGGCAAAATGCTTAATATCTGGGATTCGCCGGATCCATTACTCATGCTCGGTTTGAGTTGATCTTTAGCCTGTCAGAAAATGGTATTTATAATGATGTGCTACACTATAAAACATCCCAAATAGAACACCAAGACGTATTCTATGAGAAGTAAATCATAAATTAATTTTCAAGAAAGGGCTTTTTCCAGGCAAAGTTGTTGTTAAGAATACGATTGGTCTATGTTTTGAAGAGACTTATGGAAAGCCGAACCATGCAACCGGTCGCGTTCAGAGCGAGGCTGATTGCTGGGGCGGAAGAGAGGATGCATATGAATCATGACATAGACCGGACGACATTCGGGGCCGAAACCCCGATACGCGTAGCGCAACTCAACAACTCTACACCTGCAATGAACGCACAAGGAATGACCTCACCAACAACAGAAAGCCCAATTGCCGCCGATGGCCGCGATTATCGTGACGATCTTCGGGAATTACTCGACCGCGCGCATAACGAGCGTGGCCTGACGCGATACCGTCTCTGCAAACAAATGGGGATCGATAGCGGCACGCTGTCAAATGTCCTTGCCAAGCGCCGGCACTTTTCCCTGGAAAAGCTCGAGCAGATTCTGGGTTTGCTTGGTTTCAAATTGGCATTTGCACCTGCACCGGGCGGACCAAAAGAAATACCCGAGTAGTTTTTTGGTAGAGCCGAGACACGAAGCGCCCCGGGAATGTCTTTAAAAAAAATGACCCCGAGCTCTCATTTGGGGAGCGAGCCGGGGCCTGGTCCGTCAATATGTGGTAAGAGAACCGCGCTTTCACGCGGGCCAATTTCGACTGGTTTTGCCAATTCGTTACTGACGGTACAAAGATACCAAATACAACTACTGCTATGAAATCGGTGAATAGCGGTAAAATTGGTAGGATAACAGGCGGTGCAACGTAGGTGTTTGTCCTACAAGACTTCGCTAGGCTGCAATTTTGGGGAAATATGCGAGAGATGCTCGGCTTGCCAGGAGCCGAGAGGTTTGCTGTCAGGCGACTGTCGCGTCCAGGAGCTTATGTTGAATCGCGTATTGGGTGAATTCGGCATTGTTCCGCAGCCCCATTTTCTCAATAATGCGCGCGCGATTCGTAGAAATCGTTTTGGCTGAAAGAGAAAGCTCTTCCGCAATCTCCCCCACGGATTTGCCAGCAGCAATCATTCGGAAGACCTGGAATTCTCGATTCGACAACAATTCATGGGGCGCAAGCCCTTGATCCCTTACCATTCCAAATACGAGCTTTTCTGCCAACGGCATACTCATGTACTTTCCGCCGCTTGCAACCTTCCGGATTGCGTGGATGAGCTGTTCGGAAGCGCTCTCCTTGGTGACGTAACCGGCTGCACCAGCTTTGAGCATTCGGAGTGCGTACTGATCCTCTGGATGCAGACTTAGAATAAGAACCGGAAGATTCGGCAGATCTCGTTTGATTTCCACGAGGACATCGAGTCCGGAACGGCCAGGCATGGAAATGTCGAGCAGGAGGAGGTCAATCGGAAGTTTCCGAACCATTTCCAGAGTTTCGGCCGCGTTCGATGCCTCGCCAGCAACGACGATATCCATCGTTTGCTGGACGATCTGTTTCAAGCCCTCACGGACGATTGCATGATCGTCCGCTATTAGTATGCGGATCATGGCGAGCCGGGGCGACCATTAGCGAATCGTCCCGAATTGTTCATATTGACGTGTACAATCTGGGATGTCTATTCCCATTGTACGACTGTAAAAATACGAAAAAATCTGGGGGGTTACACAAAAACCGGCACAAAGCTCTTCATTTAATGGCGAAATATTTCGCGTTCGGGTGATGGGAAACGATCGCAGTCGTCGATTGCTCTGGCTCCAGATGATATTCCTCGCTCAGGGTCACGCCAATGCGCTCGGGGCGAATCAGATCAAACAATTTGGTCTGATCATCGAGGTTTGGGCATGCCGGATAGCCGAACGAGAACCGCGAGCCCTGATAACCCTGGCTGAACAGGCGCGCAATCTCGGGTGCATCCTGGCCGGAAATTCCAAGCTCGGTCCGTACGATTTTATGCCAGTACTCCGCGAGTGCTTCGGCGGTTTCGACCGAAAGGCCGTGCATGAAGAGATAGTCCGAATATTCGTTCGATGAAAAAAGCTTCGCGGTATACCGACTTGCCTCGCGGCCCACGGTCACGGCAGTGAAAGCCACGACATCCGTCTGGTTGCGCCGCTCGGATTCCTCTTTGGGCAAATAGAAGTCCGCGATGCAGAGCCTGCGAGCCGTGGGCTGCCGAGGGAAGGTAAAGCGGGTCCACTCTTCTAAATCGGCTGGGACGAACGGCTCCCATGATACGAAGAGGTCCTTCTGGTTCTTTGGTCTCAGCACAACGAGATCATCAGCTTCGGAGTAGCAGGGGAAGTACCCGTATGCAACCTTTGGCTCCAGCACTCGATCACGTTTTGCACGGAGCTTGAATTCAGCGAGCTTGGGTCGAGCAATTTCTTCGACCTGTTTTGCAAACTCTTCCGGAGTTTTTTTGCCGCGCTTCAGTTGCCATTGTCCGCGGAAGAGCGCGACTTCGTTCAGGTATTCCCAGACTTTTTCGAGCTTGATGTCATCGACAACGCGCGATCCCCAGAAGGGAGGCGTGGGCACCGGATTGTCGTGCGGTGTCGCGCTGGTACGCACCAGTCTCTCGGTGCCTTCCGCGGTTTCGATCTTGCGAACTGCGATCGGGAATTCCGCGATCTCCTCCTCCATCGCTTCGAGCTCAATGCTCTTCTCCGCACCCGAAGTTGTTTGCTTGGGATGTTGCAGCCAGGGCAACGTACGACTGGCCATTAGAATTTTGGAGTCGGCGCCCGTGGCGTTATCGAGTTCTTCCTCAAAATCTTCCGCGCCGTTAGTGGGCAGAGTGGACGGGATGGGCAAAGAAGAGGTGTCTCTAATCGCACTCGGATTTTTTAATTCTTCCATGAAGTGCAGTCCATCGAATGCATCCTGCGCGTAAGAGAGTGGGCCGGCATAGAGTGCGCGCAAATCCTTCTCGACAAACTTCCGCGTAAGCGCAGCGCCACCGAGCACAACCGGAATTCGGATGTTGCGCGACTCCATCACTTCCAGATTTTCCTTCATGATCGCCGTCGATTTCACCAGCAGGCCAGACATGCCAAGTGCATCCGCATGCTCGCGCGTGACGGCTTCGAGCATCGGTTCGAGTGCGACTTTGATGCCGAGATTGACTACGCGATAGCCATTGTTGGTGAGAATAATATCGACCAAATTCTTGCCGATGTCATGCACATCGCCTTTGACCGTCGCAAGCACCATCACACCTTTGGATTGCTCACCCTCGAGCTTCTCCATGTAGGGCTCGAGGAATTTCACGGCGGCCTTCATCGTCTCCGCCGATTGGAGCACGAAGGGAAGCTGCATCTCACCCGCGCCGAAGAGATCGCCGACGACCTTCATACCACCGAGCAGGATGTCGTTGATGATCTGAAGAGCGGAGTACGTCCCAAGTGCGGCACGAAGGTCGTCGTCTAATCCGAGCCGATCACCATCGATGATCCGCTGCTTCAGTTTCTCCTCGATCGTCATGTCCGCATACGACGATGTCTCGCTCTTTACCGATTTTGCATCGGCATAGTGCGCGAGAAATTCTTTCAGCGGATCGTAGGTACAGGTAAGCTCTTGTTCCGGCATACAATAAAAAAACTCGGAGTTACGACCTATCAGGCCGACGCTCCGAGTCTCCAAAACGGCAGGTACGTCGACGCTTTAGCACATTCTTTACTGTCGCACCCCAGGGTGCGCCTCGTGGCGGCAAGCTATCGGTCAAAGCACCACGCAGATCAATAACCAAGCGGTCAACGGCAAGGTTCGCCAGCCGGGGGAGCTGGCTCCTGCCTGCGGAGTCGGCGAGCGCAACCCGCCGATACACTTGCCGCGGTTATATCTTCGTGAGGTAAAGTGTCAGATCTTCACTGCGTTCGAGTTGTAGTTTCTTGCGGACCCGAAAGCGGTGCGTCTCCACGGAACGCTCCGAGAGACAGAACAGCCTCGCGATTTCGTCAGACTTCATTTGCATACGGACCAGTGAGCAAAGCCGAACATCGCCGGCGGAGAGCATCGGGTGCTTAGTGGTCAGGCTGTGCACGAAGTCGGGATGGACCGCTTTGAACTGCGTGTCGAACTTCTTCCAATCGACCGATTTGCAGGGCAGCGTCTTCAGCCGGTCATTCATCTTTTTGACCGTCTCGCGGGGCAGATTCGAGTCGCGCACGAGCTCCTGCAAGTCTTGGCGAACGCTCGTGAGTAGTTCTGCCTGGGAGGTCAGTTGCAGGGCCTGGGTCGTCAGTTCTCGTTCCAGCCGTTCCGCGCGCAAGAGTTGCCGTTCCTTCTCGATGCGCTCTCGTCCGATCGCAACGTGGCGGTTCAATGCCGAGAGCCGTTGCTCGAACCGTTGTGCATGTAACTTATGATCGAGATCTGCTTTCAGCTTGCCATAACGGAACGCTTGCTCCCACATCGCGAGCAGTTCAAATACCTGGGAAATGAGCGGGTACAGAGCAGCACGCTCCATTTCACCAGCCGTCGCAGCCTGGGACTCCACCGCCTGCACTTCTTCGAGTGCCTCAGATTTATTCCCTTCGAGAACCAAGACCTTTGCAAACAGTAGTCGCAAGACCAGTACGTTATGATATTGATTCTCAGTGCTAAGTGCTTTTTGAAGAATCTCCTTGGCAGCGGGGAGTCTCCCGACCGCCAAATATGCCATTCCCAACTCGCCCAAGGCAGAATTCGTATTCTTGCCACCGCCCAATCGGAGCACCTCTTCGAACTTATCGATCGCCGCGTCGAGCTGATCGAGACCCATCATCGCCTTGCCGGAGACCAGTAGGGAAGCACCGATCGAATTGACTTCGTCTGTGTCCTTCAAGAGCTCGTATGATTGCCTCGAAAGGGTCAGTGCCGAATGATAGTCCTCCTGCAGCAGGTGTATCTTTGACATTTCGGTAAGCGCACTTGCCCGTTGGGCGGGCGATGCAGCCTCATGCGACAAAACCTCCTGGTAGAAATCAAAGGCCGTGTCGATCGAATCGTGACAATACGCATCGGCGAGCGCTTGCAATATCCAGATCTGTAGCCGAGGAATGCTTGTCTGTTTCGCGAATTCGCGGGCGAGCAGCAACTCCTCGATGATTTGCTCCGGGCCGTTGCCAAGATTCCGTCGGATCGAAGCGTGGACGCCATGCGCCTTCGCGAGCATCTCCGGGTCGCCGAACTGACTGGCTCGTGGCAGAGCGGACTCGATGATGTCGAGTGCTTCTTGGGCACGCCCATTTAGGAGCCGGACCTCCGCCTGCGCGATCAAAAACGAAATGTGCCACCGCTGCTCACCGTGTTCCAAGGCAAGACTGACGCCCTCGCTCATGATGGCGAACGCCCGCTCCGGGTCGGAATACAGATAAACACGGAACTGCGCGCTGAGCTTCTGAAGACGCGACTCGAGTACCTCCATACTCCGAAGAACAGGGAAAGAAAAAGTGAATCTAAATGAGCGGGCAGCATAATGAATAAATTGAAAGTAGTTTCCGTTCCATCCCAAAAGGAGGAGTGCCCGCCCCAGCCGCGACCATGAGAATGGCGACAGGAGCGGGATCCTCTTTTGAACTCTCTACTCGACGCGTGTTTGAAAGATTTACTGTCTATTGCAGTGGCACGTGCGACCAGGTTGAACCATCCGTTACAAATTCGTAGGCGGCGCCATTGGGCACCACGGTCGTGGTCGTTGCAGATCCGGTCGCATTCCAGATCGTGATCACCTGCCCGGCCGCGATCGGCGTGGGCATGGTCACGCCGGTCGAACCCGCGTGCGTGAGCTTCACGATGTGGTCCGTCGCAAGGATGGTGACGCTTGCGCTATTGTCCGCGCGATATGCCGCCGCAAAGCCAGCAGTGGTCACGATCGAGCCGGAGGTATGGACCACCGTCACCGTCGAACTGCCAAGTTGCACTGTGTGGCTGGCAGTGACTGAAGCATTGGCCCCGATCGCGGTAGCGTCTGTAAGGCCATCGGTACTCACGTCAGCGCTTATGCCGATTGCAGTCAGATTGGTGCCAGCTAAGTTAGAAGATAGTGCCCCCCAGCCGCTGGCGGTGTTACCATTGCCGGTCGAGTTGTTGGCAAGCGAAGCCACGCCGGTGGCCGTGTTGTTGGTGCCGGACGTGTTGATTTCGAGCGCCGCAACGCCCGTTACCGTGTTGTCGTTGCCGGTCGTGTTGTCATAGAGCGCCTGAAAGCCCGTTGCCGTGTTGTTGACGCCGGTCGTGTTGCTATGAAGTGCCTCGAAGCCGATGCCGGTGTTCTTGAAGCCAGTCGTGTTTGAGAACAATGCGCTATCGCCGATAGCGGAATTGTCATGCCCCGTCGTATTCTGCCACATCGAACGGTAGCCGACGGCGGTGTTTCCGCTGGCGGTCGTATTTGAATAGAGCGCACTATCACCAAGGGCGACATTGGCAACGCCGGTGGTGTTCGCTTGCAGCGAGCCATACCCAAAGGCAGAATTGCCGCTGGCGGTCGTGTTGCTATAAAGCGCATACGTGCCGCTGGCCGTGTTGTTGCCGCCGGTCGTGTTGTCACCGAGAGCCTGCCTACCGCTGGCCGTATTTTCGATGCCGGTCGTGTTGGAAAAGAGCGCCTGGTAGCCGCTGGCGGTGTTGAAGCTTCCGGTCGTGTTGCTAAAAAGCGCCCACTTTCCGCTGGCCGCGTTACCGTCGCCGGTCGTGTTGCCATAGAGCGCACTGACGCCGCTGGCCGTATTTCCGATGCCGGTCGTGTTGTTAGCGAGCGCATCGTCTCCGCTGGCCGTATTTTCGTCACCGGTCGTGTTGCTAGAGAGCGCACTGATGCCGCTGGCCGTATTTAAGCTGCCGGTCGTGTTGCTTATGAGCGCATAGGCACCGCTGGCCGTGTTGTAGTCGCCGCTCGTGTTGTTCGCGAGCGCAGAGAAGCCGCTAGCAGTGTTTCCCCAGCCGGTCGTGTTGCTCGTGAGCGCAGAGAAGCCGCTGGCGGCGTTGTTGCCGCCGAATAAGTTGCTAAAGAGCGCATAAGCGCCGCTCGCCGTATTGTCGAAGCCGGTTGTGTTGCTATAGAGCGCCTGGACGCCACTGGCCGTGTTGTTGTAACCGGTCGTATTTGAGAACAATGCGCTATCGCCGATAGCGGAATTGTCATACCCCGTCGTGTTCTCCCACATCGATGCATAGCCGACGGCAGTATTTCCGCTGGCAGTTGTACTCGAATACAATGCGCTATCGCCAACACCGACGTTGGCAACACCAGTTGTGTTTGTTTGTAGCGAGCCATAACCAAAGGCAGAATTGCCGCTTGCGCTGTTGGCTTGGAGTGCGTAGTAACCGCTGGCAGTATTCCCGCTGCCGGTCGTGTTTTGTCGCAGCGCTGCGATTCCGCTGGCCGTGTTGCTGCTTCCGGTTGTGTTGCTGTTAAGTGCCAGAAAGCCGCTGGCGGTGTTGAAGTTGCCGGTCGTGTTGCCATAGAGCGCGCTGACGCCGCTGGCGGTGTTGCTGTGGCCGGTCGTGTTGTTATTGAGTGCATCGGTGCCGCTGGCGGTGTTGTCGTCGCCAGTTGTATTGCTATAGAGTGCATAGGCGCCGCTGGCCATGTTGCTGCTGCCTGTCGTGTTGTTTTGGAGCGTAATGTAGCCGATGGCTGTGTTGTAGTTGCCGGTCGTGTTGCTAAGGAGCGCCTGAGTGCCGCTGGCCGTGTTGTACGTGCCGGTTGTGTTGCTAAAGAGCGCCTGAGAACCGCTGGCCGTATTGCTGTTGCCAATCGTATTTGAGAATAATGCGCTATCGCCGATAGCGGAATTGTCAAACCCTGTCGTATTCTGCCAGATTGAACGGTAGCCGACGGCGGTGTTTCCGCTGGCGGTTGTATTTGAAAATAATGCGCTATCGCCAACGGCGACGTTGGCAACACCGGTGGTATTCGTATAGAGCGAGCCATAACCAAAGGCAGCATTGCCGCTGGCAGTCGTGTTGAATTTGAGCGCGTAGACGCCGCTGGCCGTGCTGCTGCTGCCCGTCGTGTTAGAGAACAATGCGCTATCACCGATAGCGGAATTGTCAAATCCTGTCGTATTCTGCCACATCGACCGGTAGCCGACGGCTGTATTTCCGCTGGCAGTTGTACTCCTAAAGAGCGCGCTATCACCTACGGCGACGTTGGCAACACCAGCGGTATTCGTAAAGAGCGAACCAAAACCAAAGGCAGCATTGCCGCTGGCGGTTGTGTTGTTCAGCAGCGCATAGACGCCGCTGGCGGTGTTGTAAGCGCCGGTCGTGTTGCTCAAGAGCGCCGTATAGCCGCTGGCCGTGTTGAAGTTGCCGGTTGTATTCAAGACGAGAGCCTGGGCACCGCTGGCCGTGTTGAAGTAGCCGGTCGTATTGCTATTGAGCGCCAAATAGCCGCTGGCCGTGTTGTAGTTGCCGGTTGTATTGAATTCGAGTGCCTCGAAACCGCTGGCTGTGTTCTCGGACCCGTCTGTGTTGCTAAAGAGGGCCTGGACGCCGCTGGCTGTGTTCTCGTACCCGTCTGTGTTGCTATAGAGCGCCTGAAGGCCACTGGCCATATTGTCGAATCCGGTCGTGTTGCTAAAGAGCGCCTGAGCGCCGCTGGCCGTGTTCTCGAAACCGATCGTGTTGCTATTGAGCGCCTGAGAGCCGATGGCCGTGTTGCTGCCGCCGGTCGTGTTGGAAGAGAGTGCCTGGTAACCATCGGCCGTATTGTTGTTGCCGTATCTGTTAAAGATTAATGCGCTATCGCCGAAAGCAGAATTACCAAATCCTGTCGCGTTCCGCCACATCGACCGATATCCGACTGCCGTATTTCCACTGGCAGTTGTATTTGAAAATAATGCGCTATCGCCAACGGCGACATTGGCAACACCTGAGGCGTTCGCTTGCAGCGAGCCGTACCCAAATGCAGAATTGCCGCTGGCGGTCGTGTTGCTATAAAGCGCATTGGGGCCGCTTGCGGTGTTGTTGTTGCCGGTCGTGTTGTTCAGCAGCGCATCGGCGCCGCTGGCCATGTTGTAGGTGCCGGTCGTGTTGTTCGCGAGCGCACCGCTGCCGCTGGCCATGTTGAAGTTGCCCGTCGTGTTGTTCGCGAGCGTACCGCTGCCGCTGGCCATGTTGAAGTTGCCCGTCGTGTTGCTATAGAGAGCCTGATCGCCGCTGGCCGTGTTGTAGGTGCCGGTCGTGTTGGAATAAAGCGCCTGATGGCCGCTGGCCGTGTTGTTGCTGCCGGTTGTGTTGCCCCGGAGCGCAGAGGCGCCGCTGGCCGTGTTGTAGGTGCCGGTCGTGTTGTTCGCGAGCGTATTGGCCCCGCTGGATGTGTTGTAGCCGCCAGTCGTGTTGGATTCGAGCGCACCGTAGCCGCTGGCGGTGTTGCTGCCGCCGGACGAGTTGCTAAAGAGCGCATAGGACCCGCTGGCTGTGTTGTTGCCGCCCGCCGTATTATATGCCAGCGCCTGAAAGCCAGTTGCCGTGTTGTCGCCGCCGGTCGTGTTGATCTCGAGCGCAGCGCCGCCAATGGCCGTGTTGTTGCTACCGGTCGTGTTCTCAAGGAGCGCAGCAGCACCACTGGCGGTGTTGCTGATGCCGGTCGTATTGCTAAAAAGCGCATAGGTGCCGCTGGCTGTATTTTGGATGCCGGTTGTGTTCCTAAAGAGCGACTGAAACCCGCTGGCGGTGTTGCTGAAACCGGTCGTGTTGGAATTCAACACTTGGTACCCAATGCCGGTATTTGTATTGCCATTATATTCAATCAGCCCCGCCTGCTGGTTATTCACGCGGATTTGCAGGTTCTGCCCATCGGTCGTGCCGATGAAGTTCGTGCGGTACGTCGTACCGGAGTTGCCGGTGAGATTCCAACCATTGCCGCCGGGGGCCGCCCATGTATTGTCACCGCGCAGGAATGTCGTGCTGCTTGCCGATCCCGTTGCCGAGAGGTCCGAGACCCCGACCTTGCCCGTCGTCAGATTGCTCGATCCATCCGTGCGCACCACACTGCTGGAGGCCAGGTCCGGAATCGTAAGGGTCTTGCCGGATGCCATGATGAGGCTACCTGAAAGATGTTCATCGCCATAGATTGTCGTAGGCGCGGAGCTTGAACCAAGATACGACGAGCCGGTCACCGTAAGCGAGCCGCTGATCGTCGTGTTGCCCTGTACCGCACCACCTTTGGCGCCTTCAAGCGAAGTCGGGCCGGACTTGAGCAGCAGCGTATTCGTTGCCGGATCGACCGCAGCAACGATACCATCGCCTGTTTGAATATTAATGTCAGCCCCGCGGCCGCTGACGGTCTGGCCATTAAGCGTGAGCGAACTTACGTAATCCGTCGCCATCTTTCCTTTTGTGACCGAATTATCGGCAATGCCAAGGGCGTATGGCGTTGCTGAAAGTGGCGTTAGCGGCTTCATCACTTCGCCATTGCCGATTTGGGTGCCAGCCCAGAGCGGGCGGTCCATCGGCGGAAGGGGAATGGTGGACCCAAGCGCGATATTGAATATCCCGTTGGATAGGGTTGTCGGAAGTGTTTCCTTCCAGACTTCTCGGTCGCCATTGGCATCGGAATACAAGTGAACAGTGATAGTGTACTGTCCATCTGCGACGATCTTGCTATCCGCGCCCTGAAGGACACCCTGATAGCTCAGAGTATGCGGGATGTCCTGCGAAAACGCGGTTGTTGAAAAAGACAGCGCGATGAGGCACACGGCCAGCCTCGCGCCCAGGAAGTAGTAGCGATACATAACTGATAAGGTTAAGACGTGAATTTACAGAGATAGGAACGGACGACAGACGGAACAGTCGAATCCAATACGTCACATTCGAACCCGGCGACATTGCTATCACCACAAAAATCCGGACTTACCGGGAATTGTCGTTACTACATTAGTACGTCATCGGAAAATTAAATTGCCGAATCGGTGTTGGGTTTATGAATGCGGACATTCCTTTGGCTCACTACTATACTTATTGCGGCGGCATTGGCTCCTGCGTATCGGCTGGACGCGCAGCCAGTGAACATTCGCATTAGCGATCCGAGCCTGCGCGACCCCGAGGAGGTTTCGATCGCGCTAAATCCCAAGAATCTGAATCAACTCGCCGCCGGCGCGAACATCAACTATCTCTTTACATCGTCCGATGCCGGCTTTACCTGGGATATGATGCGAATGAGCTCCCAATATGGGTTCTGGGGTGACCCATGCCTGATGTTCGACGATTCCGGTATTCTCTATTATGAGCATCTCTCGGGGCAGAACTGGAAAGATCCGCAATTCCTCTGGCGGATGGTCGTTCAACGATCAACGGATGCCGGCCGCACATTCGATGATGGGGAAGAGATTGGCCTGGCTCCCCCCACCATGCAGGATAAAGGCTGGCTCGGGCTGGACCGCTCCCAATCCAAATCACTCGGGACCATCTTCGAATCCTGGAATGAAGACGATAAATACGGCAGTACGTTGCCAGGCGATAGCTCGCGAATCTTTTTCGCGAAGAGCAGCGATCATGGCATGACCTGGTCCGACCGCATCCGGGTTGATGATACGGGCGGCGATTGTATCGACAGCAGTAACACAGTCGAGGGTGCAACGACGGCCGCGAGCCCCAATGGTGCTGTGAACATCGCGTGGTCCGCCCGCACGCACATTTATTACGATCGCTCAACCGATGGTGGGGAGACCTTCGGCAAGGATCGTATCATTGCCGAACAGCCCGGTGGATGGGACTTCAATGTTCCGGGTATTTCCCGCGCGAATGGTTTCCCGATGATGGCCTCGGACCTGAATCCACAATCGCCATATTACGGTAGGCTATATATCATGTGGTCCGATCAACGGCGTGGCGTGACCGATGTCTATTTCACGCGCTCCACAGATAACGGCGGGACGTGGAGCAAGGAGATTCGAGTAAATGATGACTCGTCCCTCAACCATCATTTTTTTCCGAGCATGTCGCTCGATCCGGTGACGGGTCGCATCTATCTGGTCTTTTACGATCGCCGCAATTATGTCGGCGGCGAACCATGGAGTGTGCCGATGACTGACGTGTATCTGGCACGCTCGACGGATGGTGGCGAGTCATTCACGAATGAGAAGGTCAGTGGCACAGCCTTCAATCCGGTGTCCAAAATATTCTTTGGGGATTACATCGGAATCACCGCATACAATCGCCACATTTACCCTGTGTGGGTGCGGATGGATGATTCGCTTCTCAGTGTGTGGACTGCGCAAATTGTCGACACCGCCGCGAGCGCAACAGTACACAGTACCGCGTCATCAACTCGTGATCGAATATGGATTGCTGGGGATGCGATTCGTCCTTCGTTGGCGTTCGCGCTGGCGGAGAACGAACACGTAGCGATCGATCTCTACGATATGCTTGGCCGGCATGTGGAGTCGCTGATAAGTGGGACCTATGGAGCAGGCGAGTATCGTATCCGATTTCCGGCATCGGTTAGTCCAGGCGGCTACCTCATTCGTATGACGACGATTTCACAAACGAATGATGCGAACGGAAGCTTCTCTACGCTCGTCACAAAAGTAATTCTCCCGTAGATCATGTCCCGGCCTGAATCGATCGAGTTACCCATCTATAGCGAACGCGCTCATTTCGAAGTGGATCGGGCACTGGGCGAAGTCCAATTCGCGTGCGATCTCGATGTCTGCAAAGGTGCATGTTGCACGATGCCTGCGGATGCGGGTGCGCCGATCTTACACGGTGAGATCGAGGAGATCGAGCGTGTTCTACCGGCAGTCCGTAAGTATTTGCCGCCCGAGGCACTCGAGATTATTGACCGAACCGGCGTGTACGAGAAGCAGTCGGACGGCACATTGACCATTCCGGCCATCCGTGGTCGCGATTGCGTTTTTGTGATGTATGACAATAATAGTGAGATCGCTTATTGCGCAATCGAAAGGGCATATCGTGCTGGAGAAATTACTGGCTTTCCCAAGCCGATCAGTTGCCACCTTTTTCCCATTCGAATTTATCCAACTGGCGAAAGCACGTTCGAGATCGTCTACGAAGAAATAAGCGAGTGCAAAGGTGGCCGCGCGCGCGGCAAACGCGAACGCATTCCTGTGCTCGATTTCCTCGATACGCCACTGGCTCGCGCACTGGGTGCCGAGCGGCTCGATAGACTCAGGAAGGCTCTCATTCCCGAGAACGGGTGACTGCAACTCATCCGCAGTGTGACTCTTCGGCTGTCCCTGTGTTTCACAGTCGTCGTCGTCTTACAACTTACCGCTACGCCTATGAAACGGATCGTCGCAGGACTGGTCGTCCTATTGGTTCTTGTTTCCGCATTCTTTGCCGCAGGGATTCGCGCGCAGCAACCATTTGTCGTGCATGAGTGGGGCACGTTCACTACCCTCGCAGGGAGCGATGGTCGGCTCTTGCCCGGACTCTATCACGAAGAGGAATCGCTGCCTTACTTCGTTGGCAGTTTCTCCGGATTTTCGCCACAAATCAGCAAAGGCCTTTACATGCCGTGTTCGGGAGCGACGCTAAAAATGGAGACGCCCGTCATCTATTTCTATTCGGATGTCGCAAGATCTGTTTCGGTGCGCGTCGATTGGCCCGCCGGGACCATCAGCCAATGGTATCCTCCGCGCGCGGATGGAGAGCCGTATCCTTCGAGATTCGATACGCTGCACCTCGAGGACACGGCCGAGCACGGATGGATCGCGTGGAATGCTCAGATCCGTGCAAAGGCGCCCGATGATACATTAGGCCTATGGAAGCCGGGCGAGACGCACACCTGGCAGGCGCCTCGCGCAACAGACGCCAATATCGTGACCGATTCGCTTGGCAATGTGGAGAAGTATCTCTTCTATCGCGGCGTCGGCAATGCAGAGCGGATGTCCATTGCAACCCAAGAGATTTGGACCCAGTATTTGCACGATACCTTGGTCGTTGCCAATGAAACGTACATGCCGGTTCCGTATGCATTTGTCTATCAACTTTCTGATGACAGCGCCACGCAAAGCGTATTATGGGCTGGAAGCCTCAATACTGGGTGGGCTGCGATGTGTCCACCAAACGCGCGGACGCTCAATTTCGACTCGGTGCTTGCCGGATTCCGAGATTCGTTAGTTGTATGTGGTTTGTACCGCAAGGAAGCCGATGCCATGATTGAGACTTGGAGACAGAGCTATTTCGGTAGACCGGGCGTGCGGGTGTTCTGGATTGTCCCGAGATGGGCGACAAACTACACGCTTAAGCTCGACATTACACCCACTCCGGATTCGATCGAGCGCGTCATCGTCGCTCGCTCGGAAATTCTGACACCGGCGTTCGAACACAAACTCGATACAGCGTTTGCGAACGGCAACAGTTGGATGTACTATGGTGACAGGTATTATCTTGCTTATCAGGCCCGCGTTGCAGCAATGGACGCGCAAGCAGCGAGAGCGGCAGTGCATCCCGTCAGCGCCCAGGGCAGTGACGCTGCAATCTATCCGAACCCGACGACGGGGATGCTCACGCTCGACTTCCCATACAATCCCATAAGTACGCAAGTCGCGATCATCGATGAGTTAGGACGCGCGCAAGATGTGAGCGCGCACGCTGCGGACAACACCATGTCGCTCGATCTCTCGCAGTTGCAGAGTGGCGTTTATTTGCTCCGCATCCAAAGCGCCACCGGAACGACGATGCAGCGAGTGGTGAAAGCGAGGCAATAACGCTGCCGGCTATTTCGCTCCGTTGGAGGCGTGGGCGGCGGAATGTGCACAGCAGACGTTTAGCTTCTGCGAGCTCGAGTGTGCACTCGAGCGGAACCTCTGAACTGTATCGCCATACGCTGAGATTCGCTCAAGCTAAAGCATGCGCCACCGCCTAGCACATATCTGGGCAGTGATCGGAGTCTTAGCTCGCTTCAGTTGCGAATTCCGGAGAGGTCTGTTCGCTCACATCCGGTAACGGTACCGCATGGGACTTTTCTTCGATCGATCGATTGATGAAGTACATCAGCGCGACCGAGACGAGCATAATTGCAGCCACGAGATACCCTAAGAGATCGTAGTGTACGAGCTTTCCTGCAGGTGATTGGGTTACAACAAGTCCGGCAATCACTGTCGAAATGCCACCGGAAATTTGCATGATCGCGGAGTTCAAACTCATATACGCACCGCGGTCCTCTTTCTCAGGTATTGCTGTCACCAACGCCCCAGCCGGGATCATACGGGCAGTGCTCGTGACCCAGATCGCAACACTAATTGCACAGGCAATCCAGAATGGGGTCGTTCCCATATTTGTATAGATTGCGACAACAATCAAGTTCGCCAGCGTTGCGAAAATAAACAATCGGTTCTTGCCGATTGCATCGCTGATCTTGCCAGCAATTGGTCCAACCACAATGGTCGAGAGACCAGTAATGAGAAACAGCAGCGGGAGCTGGTCCATCGTCAGACCCAAATTCTGTGTGGCGAACGCCGTTCCGAACGGCATGAGCATAAATCCAGAGGCCAGAGTGGACATGGTCAGAAATCCAAACAGATACCGAGGTTTGGAGAGCGTTGCAACCAGATGGTGCAATGCATTGCGATCGATATTCAGTGTGAGATGCTCGCGAACGGGTCGCATCTTGATTGCGATCACGATTCCTGCCACTGTTCCAATCGCAGCGATCATCCAAAAGCAGGCGTGCCAGCCGTATGCATTTGCGAGCCAGAGCCCAACGGGAATTCCGAGCACCTGGCTTGCCGAGAACGACATTTGAACGTACCCCATCACACGGCCACGAACTTGCATCGGAAATAGATCGGTGATAATCGCGAAGCTAACCGAACCGATCACACCGCCGAAGATGCCAGTCACAATACGAGCGACTAACAATAGCTCGAATGTTGGAGCTATCGCGCAGAGCACCGTGCCGAGCAAGAACCCGCTGAAGAAGAAGAGCAGGAGCCGCTTTCGGTCGAATTTATCTGCGAATCCGGCCGCCAGCAATCCGGAAGCACCGGCACTAAACGCATAGGCCGATACGGCAAGGCTGAATTTCGATGGAGTGATCGAAAGCGTCTTCATCAGGATTACACCGAGTGGCGAAATCACCATGAAATCCAAAATGACCGCGAACTGCATGAATGAGAGTACCGCGATCACAAAGATCTGATACCCGGTAAAGACTTTTTCTTTGGATTTAAGCGGCATAGAGCCCGACTATAGGCAACTTCAATCAAAAGCGTTTCCGGGCAATCAACTCAGCTGAACGACTAATTCTGAAAGAGCCATGGCTGCACCACTTGCGCTTTCGTAATAGCCCGTTGAAATTCTTCCCACGAGAGGTCCAGCCGCTCCTGGACGCGGCCAAAGATGAGCGCCATTGGAATCATGCGATCGCCGTATTCCTTGCGGGCTTCGTGCAGGACGAGCAGCACCGTTCGCTCGACTTCGGTCAGACCATCGCGAACGTCCGGAATGTTATAGTATCGGCTGGACATTGAGGAAGTAGTGAAGAATCACAAAAAATATAGTCTATCGGTTTTGCTGATTGCGATCGCCGCCATAGTATGGTACGCGAATTCCGTCAAGAAGATTTCGCACGCGCCAGCGGTGTCGGAGTCAGCCGTGCGGGAGTCGGCAGTTGCGCCGGAGGAAATCGGCGGCGTTGGCTTGGAAGGCAAGGGCGGCGACCCTCAGCTAAATCGCGAGAAGAACCGCTACACGATGCCGCTCGATGTCGCGGACCTGACGGTGGCCAGCATCATCCAGATTCCCTCTGGTCTATTGGCCGAAACGGGTCGCGAGAAGCGCGAGCGATGGTCTGGCGCCGCACGTGACTATGCGCGGCAGCAAGAATCGCGCGGTGTGCGGATCGTTGGGTATCTCGTTCGCGCAAAGGAGGAAGGCCGCGAAAGCTGCAACGGCTATTCGGACTCGCTGCACGATTACCACATTTGGGTGAGCGATGTGCCGACGAACGACAAAGCGAACGGCCTCGTCGTGGAGATTACCCCGCGCTGGGAATCCGTGCGGGCGAATTGGCGTATCGATCAGCTTGAGCGCCTCGCGCAGCATCACGAGCGCGTCCGCGTGACCGGCTGGCTGATGTGGGACGAGGAACATCCCGACGAAGTTGGCAAGTCGAGGGCATCGCAATGGGAGGTCCATCCGGTGACGAATTTCGAAATCTTCGAGGGCGGCGCGTGGAAACCGCTGTGAGCATGCAAACTTTTTCGTGCGCGATGCAATTTGTAGTGCCGCGAGCATCGGATACGATGCGTCGCGTCCATCAATGTTCAACTGACACATGAAGTATCTTCTAAGTATCGTTCTCGTCTTACTCCTTGCTTCGAGCGCCATGGCGCAGAAGCCGAAAGCGCCAAAAGAAAAACTCGCCCCCGGCCGGACGGCGGCGACCGAGGAGAAGGCCCCGCCCCAATCCGATAGCGTCAAGTTCAAAGCTGCCTTCAAGGAGCTGTATCCGCTCATTCGCGTAACGCCGACCATCAAGGAACGCGCCGAGGCCCAGCTTCAGCGGATGTCTCGTATGTTCAAGATGCAGGGCATCGATTCCGCCCATGCCGTCGATAGCGTCATGCTCGCGCTGAACCCGAATGAAGATGAGACCATCCTCTTCAACGCGTATCGCGAGAATTTTACCGCCGACGAACTGAAGTCGCTTGTCGCGTTCTTCAAAACGCCATCGGGCAAGCACTATCTTGAAATCGAGCCGCGACTCGTTGGCGCGCGCTCCGGACAGATCGAGCAGTACATTCAGCGCACGATCAACACAGTCATCATGCCGATGCGCAAGCCCATGCAGCGCCCACCGGGTATGGGACCAGGCGGCCCCGGAGGAATGCGTGGCCCCGGTATGCGCCCGCGTCCGGGAATGCGGCCCGGCCAGCCCGGAATGCCGCCCGAGGGAATGCCACCGCCGCCCGAACCTCCTGTGATGGACTCGGGACACGTACACTAATGGACGTAAAGCCGATCGGAGTCTTCGATTCCGGTATTGGTGGGATGACGGTCGTGAAGGAGCTCTTCACGACCGTTCCGCATGAGTCCATCGTATATTTTGGTGATACCGCTCGCGTGCCCTATGGCGCGAAATCGCGCGATACCGTTCGGCGGTATGCGCGTGAGGATACCGAGCTGATGCTCGCGCATGGAGTGAAGATGATCGTCGTGGCGTGTAACACGGTGAGCGCCGTGGCGCTCGATGAGGTCGAGCGCATGGCGGGTACGATTCCGGTGATCGGCATGATCGCGCCGACAGCAAAAGAAGCGGTCCGAGCAACGCGTACGGGACGCATCGGTATCATCGGCACCGAGGCGACCATAGCGAGTCAGGCGTATGAGGACGCCATCGCGATCGAAGCGGATCGGCAAAGCAAACCGTGCGAGACGTTCTCCGTCGCGTGCCCGCTCTTCGTGCCACTCGCCGAAGAAGGATGGACCGACCACCCCGCGACCGAACTCGTCGCCGAAGAATATCTCCGTCCGCTCCGAGAGCAGCATATCGATACACTTGTACTGGGCTGCACGCACTATCCCGTCTTGCTTGATATTATTCAAAAGACGATAGGGAAGAACGTGACGCTCGTCAACTCCGGCGCCGAAGCTGCCAAAGTGGTGGCAGCGAAGCTGCCGAATCCTTCAACCCTCATCCCTCTGCCTTCATCCATTCTGGTCAGCGACATGCCCCGAAAATTCCAGCAGATCGGCGAGCGTTTCTTGGGACGCCCCATGCCCGAAGCAAAGCTCGTGACCTGGAAGGAATCCTGGGTGGTAAGCTAGGAGAGACGGGAACGCGAAATAGAGCGTCTTGTTGATGTTATCGATGCAGAAGACAGCGAAAATAATCACGCCGTTGAATCGCAGTCGTAAGGCGAGCGCTCCTCAGAAGCGCACGCCATCCGACCGCGAACTCATTGCGCTCGCCGCCGCATCGAAAGCGCATAAGTGGCTTGAAGATCCTTCCGAAGACATTTACTCCCTTAACGACGGCCACACGGCCTCATGGCCCAAGAAACCTATCAACGGGGCAGCGTAGTATTAGTACGCTTTCCTTTCACTGACTTGACGGACTCGAAAGTTCGGCCAGCGGTGATCGTCACTCCGAACAAGTATCTCGCCAGCGCGGACGATGTGCTGTGCGCATTCATCTCATCCTCGTTGCCGGATCCGGTGTTGCCATCGGACATTATCCTGAGTTCTGCCGATTCCGATTTTCAAAAGACCGGGCTCAAACGCACGTCCGTTCTGCGTGCACACAAACTTGTGCTGCTCAATCGCGCACTCGTCTATTCAAAATTAGGAGACCTGGCAGCGCGAATCGAACTCAAGCTGAATAAAGCTCTCCTCGAAGCGCTCGGCCTGACCCACTGAGCTTGAATGCCCGTGAAACGTTTGCTGATTCTTTGCCTGACCTGCCTCCCGCTTCTCGCGCCCGCATCATCGTTCGCGTGGGGAAGGGAAGGACATGAGGTCGTTGTGCGGATGGCGCTCCGGCTGATGAAGCGGTCGGAGCAGGTCAAGGTCTACGAGCTGTTGGGGACGCACGATTGGGGCGAGATCGGTCGCTGGGCCGACAGCATTCGTCCGCACAGGCCGGAGAGCGAGGATCGATGGCACTACGTCGATATTCCAGCGACCGCCGATGCCTACGATGCCGCGCGCGACTGCGAACCCACCTGCATCATCAAGGAGCTGGAACACGCGCGGGCCACCGTGCAAAACAAAAACGCTCTGCGCGCGGAGCGCAAGGAGGCGCTGCTCTTCTGGCTCCATCTCGTTGGCGATCTCTATCAGCCGTTTCACTGCTACAACAATAACGATCGCGGCGCGAACACGCTCGTCGTGATCTATCACGGACACAAGCGCAAGATGCACCAGTTGTGGGACGCGACGATCATCAAGGACAAGAACCCATCCGCCCGGAGTCTCGCCTCGAAGATTTATCGGACGCATCACTATCCCGCTTCTCTACCAAGCCTCGTTGAAGCGGCAAACGTAAGCCACGCCCGCGCGCTGGAAGCGCTCCTCAAACCCGGCGAGAAGATGAACTCCAAATACCTGCGCCACGAGTGGACCGTCATCACCCGAAGCCTCTGGGAAGCCGCCTGCTTGGCGGCGGAGATAGGGGCGGATATTTGATCATCGGGTCGGTTCAAAAGTGTTCTGTTCCGCCAACTGAATAATAAAGCGTATTTTTGTGATAGGATGAGATTCTTCACCGGCGTCACTGATCGAGATTGGTTCTTCCAGCTGCAAGCTGAACATGCCGATGAGGTCAATTTTTGGAAGCCCAGTGCGAAGGAAGATTGGCACTTACTACAACCGGGCGAACCGTTTCTCTTTAAGCTTAAAGGCAGCCCGCATTACATCGTAGGAGGAGCCTTTTTCGTCCGTTACTCGGTAATGCCTGCTTCAGTAGCTTGGGCGGCATTTGGCAGCAAGAACGGAACAAGGTCGTTAGAGGGCTTGAAGGCTAAGATCATTGGCCATACTCATCGTTCGTCACCAGATCCTCAAGTAGGATGCATCATTCTCACACAGCCATTTTTCTTTGAACAGGAGGCGTGGGTTCCGGTACCGGCTTGGGGAAATGCAATCGTTCAAGGTAAGCGCTATCTTACTGAGAATGCCGATGGTGCTGCAATTTGGGCGGCCGTAACGGAGCACCTCAACTATGCCAATTGGCTCGACTTCAGCGAGTACGAACGCTACCAGGAACAGACGATCATGCAGCGCGTCGGGCAAGGCGGTTTTCGCGTGCTCGTCATGGATGCTTACAACCGAAGGTGTGCCGTCACAGGTGAACGAACACTTCCAGTCCTTCAGGCCTCTCACATTATTCCTTATAGCGAACACGGTAAGCACATTGTCTCTAACGGCCTCTTCCTTCGATCGGACATTCATACTCTTTTTGACGCTGGCTATCTGACAGTGACGCCTGATCTTCACGTGGAGGTGAGTAGCCGAATCAAATCAGAATTTGAGAATGGAAAGGACTACTATGCTTTACAGGGTCGAGAGCTTATTTCGCTTCCTGGACCAGACATCCTGCGCCCTTCACGTGAATCGCTGGTTTGGCACAATGAGCATAGATTTGCGGCTTGACGACTTGGAGGGCTTTATGATTACTGCTTCGTGGAAATGAAAGTACCAGCAAAAAGTTGTATATTAGTACTATAGGTGATGGAGACCATAACAGCGACTACCAACGAAACGCTATTACGTTGACGAATTGCCGGCGGAGATGCGAAGAAGCTTCTGCGATGCTGAATACACTGTCTTTGATAACGACCAGCTTAAAGAGGCTGCGCGGCTTATCATGCCGCTCGGCAAGAACGATATTATCTTAATCACGGGAGGTAATAGTCAAAGGTGCTCAACCTTCGGTGATGCACTAAAAGCAATTGATCCCGAATTGTGGGACTTTGATCTCCCGGATACCTTGTTTGAGCTTATCCAGCAAAACGGTTAAGGGACTTCATTCAAAATACTCGAATGGCGCGAGACAATTGGCAAAGAGATGAACTCCTCATAGCATTCAATCTGTACTGCGAAATCCCATTTCCTCAAATTTCGGCACGGAATCCGAAAATTATTCATGTGGCCGAGATCATTGGCCGCAGTGCGAATGCTCTTTCGATGAAGCTCGGCAACTTCGCCCGTTTAGATCCAGCGCTACAAAGCCGCGGTGTTGGAGGGCTTTCGCACGGAGGCAAAGGGGAAGTTGAAATTTGGGAGGAGTTTAGCGAAAGACCTGAACCGCTGGCAATTGAAAGTGAGGAAGCGCGAAAGAAGATTCTTTCAATTGAAGAGCCGACGATTCCCGAATTACCTGAAGGTCCAACGGACACCTTGCGTAGCGTGCATGTAAGGATGGTGCAAGCCTTCTTTCGAAGGACAGTTCTTTCAGGCTACAATTTCAGTTGTTGCTTCTGCGGCTTAGGAATGAGTGATATGCTGGTTGCTAGTCATATTATTCCATGGAGCGTGAGCGTGGAGCTTCGCGCTGATCCCCGCAATGGAATTGCGCTTTGCGCATTTCACGATAGAGCCTTTGATCGGGGTATTCTCGGAGTCGATGAGACGCGGCATATTATCGTCAGCAGTATAGTGGCAATTCCTTCCGATAACCAATTGGCCCAAGTCGGCTTGCTTGCTTTAGCCGATCAGCCAATCAAGCCCGCGGACCGATTTCAAGCAGACCCTGAGTCGTTCGCATTTCACCGTAATAACATTTTTAAGCAATGAGTGAATTCGTAATTATCAAAATTGAACCTGTGGATGACGATTACAATACCATCCCTCAGTTCCAGATCCATAATCGATCGGATGCTGATGAGCGCGGTATTCGCGAAGGCGCGAATATCGTTGCTACTATTTTTCGCAACGGTGACGAATGGGAGTTGTTGCTCGGCAACAAAGAGCCGACCTATCATGAGCCGGACGCTGTATTTCCTGTCTTAGCCGGCGATGAACTGTCTGATGTCAAGCAGTTTGCGCAACAATTCCTTGATCCGTCCGCTGTCTTCTTCCAACATCAGTTGGTGCTTGAAGTGATTTAGGCCGCGACAAGAAGCCTGAGCTTCTTGTTCGCTCCGTAGTGCATCGCCTGGGGTTGTTGTGCCTCTTAGATTACGCGGCGGGGCTTCATTACCAAACTCCAAATGCGTAAATCGGAGTGCCCTTGAGTCCATTGTTGCACACTTGCCATGTCGTGCCGTTATCACTCGATCGATAGACATATCCCGCGGCTGCGAAGACATAACCATGGTTAGCGGCGAAGGCATAGGTCGTGCTCGATGGCAATCCTGTTGCGTACGTCCAGGTGGACCCCGTGTCTGAGGATACAAATACGCCATAGACAGTCCCGACGTATGCGTGAGCGCCATCGAAGAATGCGCTGAACTGCGCGTCCGAGGGCGCCACAGAAGAAACCGGTTCCCAGACGCGGGCGCCATTGAGCGAACGCCACAGCCCGTTCGTGCTTGTCGCCGCCAGTACTCGCGATCCTTCGGCAGCGAGTCCGTTTACGATGGACCCATCCATGCCGCTCCCACTGTGGCCCCAGGAACCGCCAGAATCTGTTGACCACCAGACGCCATTATCGGAGGTACCCATGAAGAGCCCCGCGCTACTCGAAGCAAGCGAGTGTACCTCGAACCCTCCGCTGCCAGCGTATTGCCATGAGTTACCAGCATCGGTCGTTGCGTATAAACCCCAGGGCGGCACCGCTGCATAGAGGCGCTTGCCATACTGCAGCATAGCAACGGCAATCCTGGTGGCAGGACCTTGCGCGTTGGTGGTGTCCCAGGAAACGCCGTTGTTGGACGATCGGAACATGCCGTAGCCTTCCGAGCCGGCGAAGATGTAATTACCTTGCGTCCCAAAACAGCGAAAGTCTTTGGGCCCGGCGCCGCTATCCATTTCGGTCCATGACGCGCCATCGTCGCTCGAGCGGAAGATGCCATCACCCGTCGCAGCAAAGAGGTATTTGCCTGCATGTTGCTCGGTGTTGGGGTTCGATCCGCCATTGGGACCGTTCACCGGGTCCGAGCCATTGCACCCGACAAGAAGGAAACTCGAGAGTAGTAAGGTTAAGGAACAGCAATATTGAATCATTGTCATAGTGAACTTGCGTTCATCGCGAAATGAATCCCCCAAAACGCGAGTGCACTGAGTTGTTCGAGAAGCAGGCGCAGGTACGCATCGAGATGCCGCCCCGCTGGGGCTTCGAATCCAATAGGCGAACTTGTTACGGGGGCTTACGCCACCCCGGCTACAAATATTTCGCCCCACCGGGGCTGGTGCGATCCTCTCACTCCGAGGCGAAAAAAACTTCGTGAATTCTTTGATGGGCACCTTGCGCGAGGGGTGGGGAATGTTGTATGTTAGAGGATGGATTATGGGCACCTGTTTTCGGGGAAGATATGAAATATGAAGTATGAAATATGAAATGGGGATCAAGGGACGAATTTAGGCATCGGCGGAGAGGGCGTTCATTAAATGACAATTCAAAAGAGAGAGTTAAAGTATTACTTTAACTTTGGGCACCCGTTTTCAATAAGGATGAGGGATGACGAATTGGGGAGCGAGTAAGGATGAGGGATGAAGGATGAGGGATGAAGGGGGAGCGAGGAAATTAGGAATGAGCAATTAGGAATGGAGGGTGGGAATAAGTCGTAAGTTTGTACTGAGCACTTTAGCACTAAAGCACCTTAGCACTTCTTATGAATGCAATCGGACCAGCCGCGATACTCATCGTAGTAGCGGCGCTGTTTTTTCTGATCCTGTTTCTCTACTTTATCCCGCTTGGGTTGTGGGTATCGGCGCTTTCGGCGGGCGTGCACGTCCGGATCTTCAGCGATCTGGTCGGCATGCGACTCCGGAAAGTGCCGCCGGACGTGATCGTACGATCGAAGATCACGGCGTTCAAGGCGGGTATCCCGGTGGATATTCCGAAGCTGGAAGCGCATTATCTGGCCGGCGGTAACGTGCCGAAAGTTGTTGCGGCGCTGATCAGCGCCTCGAAAGCGAACATCGAGCTGAACTTCGATCGCGCCGCAGCGATCGATCTCGCCGGACGCGATGTGCTCGAAGCCGTGAAGCTTTCGGTTACACCGAAAGTGATCGAGACGCCGCAAGTGCCGGGCGTTGCGAAGAACGGCATTCAGGTCCGCGTGGTAGCGCGCGTGACGATCCGCGCGAACCTCGAGCGCCTCGTCGGTGGTGCGGGTGAGGCGACAATCCTGGCTCGCGTGGGCGAGGGAATCGTGACGACGATCGGCACGAGCGAATCGCACAAGGAAGTGCTGGAGCGCCCGGACCGCATCTCGAAAGTGGTGCTCGATAAAGGGTTGGATGCCGGAACGGCGTTCGAGATTTTATCCATCGATATTGCCGACGTCTTCATCGGTGATAACATCGGCGCGAAGCTTCAGAGCGATCAGGCCGAAGCCGAGCTGAAGATTGCGCGGGCCCGTGCCGAGGAGCGAAGAGCGGCCGCCGTCGCGACCGAGCAGGAGATGAAAGCGCGGGTGCAGGAGATGCGTGCGAAGCTGGTCGAGGCGGAAGCGCAGATTCCGATGTCGATCGCGGAGGCGTTCCGCGCCGGACACCTTGGCGTGTTGGACTACTACAACATGCAGAATATCCAGGCGGATACGAACATGCGGAAGTCGATCGCCGATACCGGCGCGACGGACACGGGCAATGCCCCGGCACCGGGTGCGACGCAATCGACGTCGTAGTTGTTCTGTGTAGATGCAAGCTCCAGCTTGCATCATGGGGCAAGCATGAGCTTGCCCCAACACTACATGAAACATGCTACTACGAAGTATTTCCGGCCTTCGCGGCACCGTTGGCGAGGGCCTTACGGCAGAAGTCGTCGCGCGGTACGCGGCGAGTTTCGCGGCGTTCAATGACAATAAGGGTACCGTCGCGGTCGGGTACGATGGCCGTCTTGGTGGCGCGGCGTATTACGATATCTGCTGCCAGACGTTGGTAAGCTGCGGCTGCGATGTTTTGTCGATCGGCATGGCGCCGACGCCAACGGTCATGATGGCCGTCGAAACCAAGCCGGAAGTTGCTGGTGGGATCATCATCACGGCAAGCCACAATCCACAAGAGTGGAACGGGATGAAGTTCATCGCGCAGACGGGGCTGTTCCTCGATGCGGGTGAGAATGCGAGGCTTTGGGAAATCGTCGATGATGAGTCTCCGCAATCGGTAGCACCTGATGAAGTTGGTCAGATCATTGATGGTCGAGATTTTATCGAGGAGCATATTCAGGCGGTGCTGGATATTCCGTATGTCGATCGGGAGAAGATCGCTCGACGAAATTTCAAAGTTGTGCTCGATTGTGTGAATGCTTCGGGGTCGTTTATCCAGCCAAGATTATTGCATGCACTTGGCGTCGCGGACATCGTCGAGTTCGCCTGTGATGGCTCCGGAGTCTTTCCCCATCGGCCCGAGCCGGTGCCGGAAAATCTTACGACGCTGAAGGAAGCGATCCTTCGCGAGCAGGCGGATTTAGGAATCGTGGTGGATCCCGATGCGGACAGGCTTGTACTCATCATGGAAAATGGCGAGCCGTTCATAGAGGAGAATACGATCGTGCTGGCAGCAGAGCAAGTGCTGAAGCACTCACCGCGAGGACAGTCGGTCGTGGTGAATCTTTCGACGACAAGGGCCGTCGAGGACATCGCCGCGAAGTACGATGCGAAAGTCTTTCGCACTCCAGTCGGGGAGATCAACGTGGCGCGCAAGATGCAATCGGAGCATGCGATCGTTGGCGGCGAGGGAAGCGGGGGAGTGATCCTGCCGAGTGTTCACATCGGGCGCGATTCGCTGGTCGGGGTTGCGTTGGCGCTTTCGGCGCTTTCGGAGTTTGGTGGGCCAATCTCCGAAAAGAGCAAAACATTGCCGCAATACGAGATTGTGAAATCGAAGATTGAACTTACCAGCGTGGAGCAAGTTCAATCGGTACTATCTGACCTATCCGTCAAATTTGCCAGCCGCGCCAGAAAGGTAAATCGAGAAGACGGCATCCGCTTCGATTTCGTGCGATCGTGGCTGCATGCGCGAGCCAGCAACACCGAGCCTATCATTCGGATCATTGCCGAGGCGCCGACACAAGCTGAGGCAGAGGGGCTGTTAGCCGAGGCGAGAGCATGAAGACTATTGGTGTCTTCGCTGCCATCTTCGACGACGAGCATCGCATCCTTCTTGTCCGCTTAGCCTATGGCAACCAGAGTTGGACGACGCGGGGCGGAGCGTTCGAACACGGCGAAACTATCGAAGAGGTACTGAAGCGCGAAGTAATCGAAGAGTCGGGTTATTGAGTTGAGCTTGGACATGTGATAGGGGTGTATTCGAAGTCCGGAGAAGATGAGATCATAGTCTTTGTCGAAGCGTCGATCATAATACAAGAAGAGTGGCATCCAGACGAAGAGATTTCAGAGATTGGATTTTTCGCGGCGGATGATTTGCCAAGCCCGATGAACCCAAGACATGCGATACGAATCGCAGATGCATTCACTGTCGAGCGCGGAATTCTTCGAACGTTCTAAGCCTTCTTGACCCATAATGCGCCGATTCCTAAGCTCCGAGCCATATCAGCAGACCCAGGACGACAAACGCGTCCAGCAGGAGCTTCGCGCGCGCGGCAAGCTGCCGCAGCATGTTGCGGTCATTATGGATGGCAACGGTCGCTGGGCCGAGGAACGAGGCTTGCCGCGCGCCGCAGGGCATCAGGCTGGCATTGCGAGCCTCCGTGACGTGACCCGAGCCTCGCGTGAGTTGGGACTCGGTTTCCTCACGGTCTATGCCTTCTCGACAGAGAACTGGAAGCGCCCGAAGCGCGAGGTTTCGATGCTGTTCAGGTTGCTCGTCAAGATGCTGCGGGAAGAACTTCGTGAAATGCTCCAAAACGGCGTGCGACTCAACGCCATCGGCCAGCTTAATTCCTTGCCCAAACTGGTACAGCAAGAGTTGTTCGATTCCATCGATCGTACATCGCAAAACAAAGGACTGACGCTGACTCTGGCGCTTAGCTATTCTGGCCGTTGGGATTTGGTGCGTTCCATGCAGTCCATCGCGCTCGATGTTCGCAGTGGTAAAATCTCGCCGGAGGATATTTCCGAGGAGACCATCCGCGCGGCGCTCACGACCTCGACCATTCCCGAGCCCGACTTGCTGGTCCGTACCAGTGGCGAGATGCGGCTCTCGAATTTCTTGCTCTGGGAGTTAGCATATTCAGAAATTCATGTAACGAAGACCTTCTGGCCTGATTTTCGGCGCGAACACTTGTATGAAGCCATTCGCGATTACCAAACGCGGGAGCGACGCTTTGGGCTGACCGGCGAGCAACTCCGCGGTTCCTCGACTGAGGCGGGCGATGAGCGCACCTTCATCGAGAAGTTTATTTCATCGAAGTAACAGCTTGGCATTAGAACCTTAGCGGCGACTCCCGTGTCCTAAAGATGTCAACTTGTCGTCACGCTCCAGTCTTTACTGTGTGCGATTATCCAATCACGATTTACTAATTCCTTGCTTCGCTATCGCGCCGATCGGCGCACCCTTCTTTACATGGTCGCGACCACTGGCCTCTTTGCAATTCAGTGGGTGTACGGGTTCAATCCGTTCGCGTATTTTGTTTACCTATTTCTTTCGATTGCCGTTACGGTGATCGCCCATAACCATAACCACGTACCGATTTGGCGTAACAAAACGCTGAATGCTCTGACCGATTACTGGCTCACGATCTTCTACGGCTTCCCTGCATTCGCCTGGATCCCAACGCATAACATGAATCATCATGCGCTCAACAACCGTGAAGGCGATTACACAATCACCTACCGTCTAACCGAGCATAATCATCTGATGATGCTGCTCGCGTATCCGAGCGTTTCGAGCTACTATCAGCAGAAGCCAATTCGAGATTATATCAAGCGGCAGTGGGTCGAAGACCGGTCTTATGCGCTCTTTTGCCTTTCGCAATATCTTCTGCTAGTGCTGTGGATTGCAGTCTTCGCCATAATCGATTGGCGCAAAGCGTTGCTTTATGTCGTTGTGCCTCAGCAGGTCGGTCTGTTCAGCGTTCTGATTTTCAATTACGTGCAGCACGTCCACGCCGATGAGCAGTCAAAGTGGAATCACTCGCGAAATTTTGTCGGATTCCTGAACACCTTGTTGTTCAACAACGGACTTCACACCGTCCATCACGAGCGTGCAGGCATGCATTGGAGCCAGTCGCGCGAAGCCCACGCCAAGGTCGAAGAAAAAATTTCCCCGGCCTTGATCGAGCGAAGCTTCTGGGGCTATATCGGCAGAAATTATTTCCTCGGTGCGCTAATCCCAAAGTATCGTACACACTCGATGCGTCTCGAGCGGATGCAAAATCGTTATCCTCTCGGTTCCCAGGCATCACCACCGCAAGGCGTGTAATCCCGCCGGACATGCTCGTCGGTTACCTTGCATAGCGCCTCGCGGGATGCGAGATGCCGGCAGGTAGCGCATAACGCATTCTGATTCGCTCGGCGGATGACCCGCATGTGCTTACGCCATGCGATCTGGGCTGGATAAATCACTACGACAGCGACCGCCACGAAGAACAAGGTCCACCAATCGCCATAAATTGGTACGTAGGCATAGAGCAGCCACGATGTAACCAGCACCACGGAAAACCGGATCAGACCCCAATAAATAATTGCGCCCACGATTGGATAAGTTGTTCATCGCGTAAATAATTCGAAACGGATTATGTTTTCGAACTCATTAGTACCGCGATTGGCTTCGTGGCTGGCACCGATTCCAGCGCGATCTTGATCATCGAGGTAATCGGCACCGATAGGATCATGCCCCACGGTCCCCAAACCCATCCCCAGAAGATCAACGAGATCAGCACTAGCAGAGGGCTGAGATCCAGCCGTGCGCCCATCAAACGTGGTGTTACGACGCTGCCCCAGATGAATTGCACGATGATTAATGTGATCGCCATGGCGAGCGGTGTGCCCGGATTCGCAAACTGCAGAAATGCAACTGTAACCGGCAAGACCAGCGCGAAGATCGAACCGATCGTCGGGATGAAGTTGACGAGGAACGTGATGAGGCCCCACAGTAGTGCAAGATCGACGCCGAAGATCGCAAGGATCACGAATGTAAGCAGCCCGCTGATGAAGTTCATCAGCGTCACCGTGATGAAGTAACGCTCCGTTTTTGCATCGATGCGCTTGATAACCTCTGCAAGATTCGTCGCGTGCTCAGGATAGGCGACTCGAATCTTCCGCTCGAAGAGGCCATAGCCACCCAGGATAAACAGCATGAACAGCAGGATCAGCCCGACGCCGCTGAGCACCGAGACGAAGCCTCCTGCCCCGGCATAGAGCACTCCCAGGATCGCCGAAACCTGCACGATTTTCGACCACTCCAGCGTCCGTACCTGATCCTGCAGGGCCGCAGGCGCATCGTCCAGCAGTCGCATCAGGCTGGGAAGGATGTCGTGGTCCCAGCGGACGGCATAGCGCGGCATGGCAGCGATGAGCGATTGAAGGCTCGAGATAGCCACGAGCCCAACCGCCATCAATATTCCGCCGACCACGATCATCACCGCGATCAGTGCCAGAGCCATCGGCACCCGATGGCTTAGAAGGAACTTCACCATGGGCCGAAACAGATTCGCCAGAAACAACGCCACCACAAGTGGCAGCAGCACTGGCTGCATGATATGCAGCGAAGCACCGGTCGCCACCAGCGCCAGGATCGTCAGCGGAATCGTGATCGAGCGGGGAGCACTCCGAATCGAGTCATTCATTGTCTACAAAGATACCTCATTCGCAAGCGACCCAATTATGCTTTCAAAATTCCTAATTGAAAACAGGTGCCCAAAGTTAAAGTAATACTTTAATTCTCTCTTTTGAATTGTCATTTAATGAACGACAGGTCCCAGCCAAGCGGGCGCGAACCGATTTTTCAATGAGCAATAGGTGCACATCACAAGGCGAACCAATATAGCACATGCAAATAAGATTGGTACTCCGATCTCAATCTTTTTCTAAATAATTCTCGAAAATTGTTCGTATATTAGCGGCGGTTGCTTCGGACGACGCTTGTCCCGATGCCCGCTCTGGCCCCATTTTGCGTTCCCGCCAGCCCTGACACCGGCTCCCTACGCCCGTTCCGATTCGTTCATATCCTAATGCTAATTGTGTTATGAGAAAAGTCAATAGTTATCGGGAGATGGACTGCCTCCGCAGAGTACTTGAATCCGTTCGCGTGATGATCGTCGCATGCGCAACACTAATACTATCCCTGCAGGCGCCGCAAGCACAGACGTTGATACCGGTCCGGCACAACTTCCAACCGCCTACTTCTGAGAAAAAGGGGAATCTTCCTCTCTCCATGCTTGGCGAAGTCGATACCTGCACCTATTTGAACAATCTTTCGGGTGCCCTACTCCATGACGGTTATTACCAGCAATGCTACGATACCACCAAACTCTACCTGAAAAACTGCTATGAACTTCCGGGCGCGGAAGGCAACTTCTGTACCACCGACGCCGCGAACCAGAATAGGAGTAAAGATCCAAACCGCTTCGTCGAATACCGGGAATGGCTGAAATCGGTGTTGTACCTACGGCCAGATTCCGATTGGTATTGTTCGGATGTTGGGTCCATACTTCATACCTTCATATACTACCCGGGAAAGGGACTTTACATTAACGGTCAGATAGCCATTGCCCGGTATGTTTTGGAGCATTCTCATTGCGACACGGGGGTGATGGCAGACTT
Organism: Bacteroidota bacterium; assembly: GCA_030706745.1. Lineage (NCBI taxonomy): Bacteria > Pseudomonadati > Bacteroidota > Bacteroidota bacterium. Next base: position 54,498 of record JAUZNX010000010.1, on the reverse strand, counting down.
TCGTCTCGCGGATTCAACTGGCATCCCCATGATCTATTCTATCTGGCGCGACACAGTCAAGGATAGTTTGCGCGAACCGCGTCCCGACACGACAATCCCCTCAATCGATTCCATTGGCCTCTCTATTCTTCGCGGGCCGGAATATGCGGAAGTAACCACGCGCCCTAAAGGCACCGATCTGCGCGTGACTTCTATTCGGGCTACGGAGAATCCGTTTACAAAGGCAACGGAGATCGTGGTAGAGCTTGCGGACTATGGACTTGTCAAGTTCGAGCTCTTCGATGCTCTGGGCAATCTCGTCGCGAGCAATGGCGGCCTGGGCCAAGTGCTCGAACCCGGTGAGCACACCTTCGAAGTCGATGGCTCAAAGCTGCCATCGGGCACGTACTTCGCCCGCATTGCCTATCATAATGGGGATGTGAAGACGATTATGCTAAACAAGGAATAACATGAAACACGCACTATTTATCGTGGCCTTGCTGCTCGCGCTTCCGCTTTCGGAAACGCGAGCGCAGGCTGTACCAGACACTTGCGCCTATCTTATTGACCGTGCACATTTCATCCTGTTGAATCCTACTTCTCAGGACAGTAAGACCTACGCCTACGATACAACCCGTTTGTATCTCGAACATTGTTACGACACCCTTGGCTCTGAAGCTGCTTTCAATGACCTCATTGGTGAGAATCAAGAACGGAGCACGGATCCAAACAATTTTGTCGAGTTTCGCGCGTGGCTGAAATCCGTCTTATACTTGCGACTGGATTCTGCCTGGTACTGCGCGGATGTCTGGGATATCCTCACGTCGATGGACTACTACCCTGGTAAGGGCTTGTACATGAACGGTGTGGTTGCGATTGCTCGCTATGTCGTAGAACATGGGCACTGCGATTCCGTAGTTACAGCAAACTTTCATTATAAGGATACCAATGGTATCCGCTATATCTATACTCATTGGCGGGACACGGTAAAGGATAGCCTCCACGAGCCGGGACCCGACACGACAATCCCTTCGATTGATTCGCTCGGCCTGTCTATTCTTCGCGGGCCGGAATTCTCCGAAGTAACCACGCGCGCGAAAGGCACCGATCTGCGCGTAACATCTATTCGTGCCACGGAGAATCCCTTTACAAAGGCAACGGAGATCGTTGCCCAACTTGCGGACTATGGTCTCGTCAAGTTCGAGCTCTTCGATGCGCTTGGCAATCTCGTCGCGGGCAATGGCGGCCTGGGACAAGTGCTCGAGCCGGGTCAGCATACGTTTGAGATCGACGGCGCAAAGCTGCCCGCCGGCGCATACTTCGCGCGCGTGGCGTTCCACAACGGGGATGTGAAATCGGTGATGCTTGTAAAAGAATGATCGCATTACTCATCGCGCTGCTTGTGTGCCCGGAAGTGGTACTTCCGGGCCATGTGCCGCTTGCGAAATCGGCGAAGTACCACTTCGTGGCACATGGCACGAAACCGGATTCCACATTTGATACGTCCGAATGCAGGCGCCTCATGAATAAAGCGGAGGCTTACAGCAATGTGGGTCAATATCAAACAGCTTATGACACGGTGCGGTACTACTTAACTCTTTGTCACGATGACTGGATGGCGCTTGGCGAATTTGACGCTGCTGATGGCGATAACGATGGCCGAGGCAATCCAGCCCGTGCATACCCTGAGTTTCGAGAGTGGCTTAAGTCCGTGCTATACCTACGAACGGATTCCATGTGGTATTGCAGGGACGTCCAAGGTATTATCAAGTGCTTCAATTACTTTGAAGGACATGGCATCTATCCCAATGGTGCCATTGCGGTCATACGGTATCTCGTGTCGCATAACAAATGCGGCGCCAGGTTCCTCTATGATGGCGAATCTGGTGCGGTTGCCTTTCGAAATAAAATCTGGCGTGACACCGTGAAGGACAGCCTGACTGAAGCGCGGCCTGACACGAACATTCCGTCGATCGATTCGATCGGTCTCTCGATCCTTCGCGGCCCGCAATATGCCTCTGCCGTTGGGCCTCAAAAGTATGGTGAGCCACGCATCTCAACACTTCGCGCCACGGAGAATCCATTCACCCGTGCGACGGAGATTGTCTTCGATCTTGCGGATTATGGGCTGGTAGAGTTCAAGCTGTTCGATGCGTTGGGCAATGTGGTGACGAGCAACGGCATTGGCCAGGTGCTCGAACCGGGACAGCATACGTTTGAGATCGATGGCTCGAAGCTGCCCGCCGGCGCGTACTTCGCACGCATTGCCTATCATAATCGGGATGTGAAATCGGTGATGCTTGTAAAAGAATAGCATCCCGCGTCATCGGCGCCGGACGCGGTTCGGCGCCAGCCTGTAATTGCCCCTTCCGGCTCACGTGAGGGGCATTTCTTTGTGCTATCGGCTGAATAAGGAATCATTCATCCGTAATATGGAATGACATGGTTCCAGGCACAAGTTGCATACTATCCGTGAACAAATCGCTCGCCCGCGTGGCTGTTATCTCGTCCTTCTGCCTTTCGTGGGCCGGCTGTTCTTCGAGTGACATCACGAGCCCAACCGACATCATCTTTCCGGCTTCGGGCGTGAGCTATCACGCGCAGGTCGCGCCGTACCTCACGCTTGCGTGCAATACGTCGCACTGCCACGATGGCTCGGCCATCGATAAAGGCGCAAAGGATATGACATCCTGGGTCGGCGTTCGCGATGTGGTCGGCCAGCCGGGGGACACGCTGACTTCTCCGATCGTCAGCGTGATGTACGCCAGGGAAAATCATGCGGGCGCGTTCCTTGCGAACGACAACCAGCGAAATGGGATCAAAGTCTGGGTGCTCGAAGGCGCGAAGAACAATTAGGAATGAAGAATTTGGAATTAAGATTTTAGGATCGCCGATTGTTAGTATCCCAGGAGGAACTGTAGGATGATGAAGTTAGGAAACGCTCTGTTATTGGCCAGTCTGGCCGCTCTGCCCGCACTGGCACTCGCTCCGCACGCGCTCGCGCAGTCCGGCGGCCATGGTTATGGCTCGCACTCGCGGATGCACGCGCATGACTCGCGTCAGTATTTCGATTACGGCAATCCGCTCATGTCGAGCGTGCTTCAGTCAGCCGATGGCCGCGCGCTCGATGTCCGACTGGCCACGGCCAGCTCGATGTTCTCGTTCCTCCGCTCAGGCGATGCCGCGCGGGGCGCGTACTACGCCATTCGCGATGTCACGGTCCTGGTGACCGAGGAAGGCAACGCACAACCGGTCATCTCGCGCGATCGAATCGATACGATCTACGTCCGCACGTTCGAGCAATCGACGGCGAAGAACGATTGGCACACCGCCGATCTTCACATGGATATTCCCAATCTCAATCCGAAAATGCGCTATGCCGTGCGCATTGAAGTCCGCGATGACATTGACCATTTGATGATGGCGCCAATTACGACACCGCTCCTCGCGCGGGCCTATACGAATACGCCGGACTCCAACGGTATCGGCATCGGCGATCTCATGTTGATCGACAACATGAGCGGTTCCGAGGCAACGGCGTCGGCGCATGGCAATACGTATATGTTCAGCCGGGACGTGATCGCCTCCGTGCCGATCCAGATTGCCGATACGCTGCATGGTGCGCCATCCGTGGATGTCCGCGTCCGGCAGATCGCGAATGCGATCAATCCATCCGATACCGGCGATCGCGGACATGTGATGTTAACGGCCGCGGATCTCCGTAAGGACCAGACGTTCGAATTCAAAAGCGCCGGAAGCACACTGACGTACGCTCTCGTGCCACAAGCAGGGAAGGGGACATGGACTGCGCTGATGACGATTCCCGGACAGAAATTCGATCAGGGCAAGTACGAAATCACAGTACGTGTCCAGGCGGGTGCCGCGGAACGTGAACGGACCAGCACGGCGATGATCGTGTGGCAGGGGATGCCGCTCTCGCTCGAAGATCCGGCAGATGCGATCGAACCGCTCACACATATCCTGAGCAAGGAACAGGCAACCGAAATTGCGAGTGGCAGCAAGCAGGAACAAGTCCAAAAGCTCTACGCGTACTGGAAAACACAGGACCCAACACCCGGCACGGCCTACAACGAGCGAATGGCCGCGTTTTATCAGCGGGTCGATTATGCAGACTTTAATTTCGCCACATCGCGCCTGCTCAATGGCGTGATGACCGATCGAGGGAAGATTTATCTCCTCTATGGGGCGCCCAGCAACGTGGACCGCACGTTCGTTCCGGGTGAGTCGCCGGTCGAGACGTGGACCTACTCGAACAATGTCGGAAGGATATTCCGGTTCGAAGACCCCGGACATCGCGGCGAGTACCGCCTGACTAACATCGAGAATTTAGCCCTAAAACAATAGTCTCAGGATTTCCAGCGGATTTCCTTCACGACATCATCGCCGCAGGCATCCGCGATCTTTCGCAGGATCTCACGGGAGCGCATGGTCAACTCGTAGCGCCACGCGGCATTCACGACGCGAACGGTGAGCACGCCACGCTCCAGTTTTTCGGCGTGTGTCGATTGGGCGATTGTCTCGCCAACGATTTCGGCCCAATTCGTCAGCACGTGGTAGTTGCGCGCTTTGGCATCGAGGCCAAAGTGCTTGAGCGCTTCCGCGATCGCCTCGCCGAGCAATTGGGGCGGTCTCATGATCGTGCAAAAATAATCAAACGGTTCGTGCCTTCAGTGGTATAAAGTTCTCGTTCAAACCGTGCCACTTCGGTTGTGGTAATGAACGTCTGTCCGAGAGCGCCCGACGCTGCCAGTGCCAGCACGGCGCGCGCGCGCTCATCATCCAATTCGCTGAACACATCATCGAAGAGAAGCATTGGCGTTTCGCGCGTTGCATCGCGGAGATATTGGAACTCCGCAAGTTTCATCGCGACGAGCAGCGTTTTGTGCTGACCTTGCGAGGCATAATCCTTCGCTTCCTGTCCCGGATTGATCGAAAGCCGGATGTCATCGCGGTGCGGACCGAATAGCGTCGTGCCGCGGCGAAGCTCCTCGGCGGCGCACTGTTCGGATGCGCGTTCTAAGAAGGCGCGGAAGTCGGGCGCTTCCGAACTGTTGCCCATTGGCAGATAATCGAGCGAAGGCGATTCATTCGTGCTGGCGAGCGTGCGATACGAATCAAGCAACGGTCCGCGAAATTCCCGAACGAATTCGGCTCTGCGCCGCATAATGCGCTCGCCACGTTCGAGCGCGATCGCTGTCCATGGCAGCAGAGCGGCCTGTACCATCTGCGCCGGACGTCGCTGGAGTTTTGCGTCAGTCAGGACCGCATTGCGTTGTTTAAGCGCGCGCCGATACTCAATTTCATCTTCCAGGTATGCATGGCTCGCTTGCGAGAGCACCATGTTCAGAAATCGGCGGCGCTCTGCCGGCGGGCCACTGGTAATAATCTTCTCGTCCGGGGTCAGCACAACGACCGGGGCTCGCCCGATCAAGTCCGATGATGCTCGTATCCGCTCGGCGTTGGCCAGGATTGTCTTTCGCACCGGCGGACCAAATTCGATCTTGACCTCAACCGTGTAGTTAACGCCAAGATCAGTAATAAAATGGGCCTCGACCTCCAGCTTTTGTTCGCCATCACGGATGAGTAACGTATCGCTGTGCGTCACAAAGCTTTTTGTGAGCGTCGCGAGCGCCAGGGCTTCGAGCACGGAGGTCTTTCCGATGCCATTCGGTCCCGCAAATACGTTGATGCCCGGCGCCAGGCCGTCGATTGATTTCGAGGTATGATTGCGGACGTTATGAAGAATCAGTGAATCGGCGCGCACGATATCTGAACCTTGATGATATGGGAATAGATTGATATAGAATCAATTCAATCTACATCATCCATTTTCATTCTGGCTCAGGAAATCACCCATTCAATCGCACTGGCATCACCAGCATGAGCAAGTCTTCGCCGTTCTGCTCCGAGGGTTCGACAATGGCTGCACGTGTTGGTGTCGAGAACTTCAACGAGATCTCGTCGGTATCCAGGTGGGCAAGCGCATCTTCGATAAAGCGGCCATTGAAGCCGATTGTCAGAGCATCATTGGCATAATCACAGGGAATATGCTCGTGGGCTTCGTTGCCGGCATCGAAATTCTCAGCAAGAATTTCCATCTTGTCTTTGCCTAACTGGAATCGGAGTTGACGCGTGTTCGCATTCGCGAAGATCGAAACGCGCTTAACCGAACGAAGCATCGCGTCTTTGGAAATCACGAGCAGCTTGTCGTTTTCGCGCGGAATCACGGCTTCGTAATTCGGATACCGTTCATCGATGAGCCGCGAGAGTACCGTGGTATCTCCGGACTGAAACTGCACGTGGGATGGACTGAAGCTCAGCGAGAGCTCTCCGTTATCATCGAAGGATTTCGCAACTAAATTCAGTGCTTTCGCGGGGATAATAATATCGAGCTCCGATTCGGTCTTGAGTGCCGGATTGAAGAACCGCACCAACCGGTGGCCATCGGTTGCAACGGCGCGTGTGCCATCCGGAGAAAACTGGAAGAGCACACCCATCATGCTCGGACGCAACTCGTCGGTGCTGACGGCAAACAGTGTTTTGGAAATCAGGCGGCGTATCGTTGCGGCATCGACGGTCATCGATCCTTCGGCCTTGAACTCGGCGAGCGCATTAGGCAACTGCGCTGTTTCGTCGACCGATAGCTGGTAGTTGCCCTGCGCCGTTTCCAGTTGGGCGCGTTTCGTCGTCTTATCGAGCGTGAACGTCAGTTCGCCCTCCGGCAACGCACGGACGATCTCATTTAAGAGCTTCGCCGGGATGTTTGCTGTGCCATCTTTCACGCCGGTCACCTCGATCGATGCGACGACAGTAATTTCGAGATCGGTCCCCGTAAAGGAAAGCTGATTGCCTTTGAGTTCAACGGCAACCGTTTCGAGCTGTGGCAGCGTCGATTTTGCCGGAATGACGGCGATGACTTTGGAAAGAGTCTCCTGGAGCGGTTTAATCTGCGCGATGAACTTCATGGTCTAAAGAAACAGAAACGGTGGGCTTTCATTGGCCGGGTGGCCGGAGTAATAGAATCCAAAAATACGGAATCCGGCTCCGCACGAAGCCGAATGTTATCAACAAAATCCGAAACAGAAAATTAACTACTGAATTCCCTATCTTCTGATTCGCAATCGCCTCGCCATGGCACGCGCTCCGATCCGCGTCCGTTGAAGGAGCCAACGGAGCAAAAGTCCCCAATTTCGGCCAATCGCGGCTCCGGCTTCGAGCAAGAAACGGAGGTCCTGCTCGTCTTCTTCGGACATGGGGAGCGCTGCCGCCTGGGATTGCACGGCTCCATTAGCCGCTTCACCTTCTACTTGCTCCGAAGCATCTCCAAGCACGTGGGCCAGGAGCTTCCGTAACCGCTCGTCGATTGCCTTCAGCCGCGCCGCAAGTTCCGGATCCGTTTCATAGCGTTCCAGGAATTGCAGATGGTCATAGAGTACAGCGACTTTCTTGGTCAATTCCGGAGTCAGAAATTCCTCGGCTTCTGCGGCGAGCGCGCGCGCGAGCTCTTCGAGATCGCCAATGGTCTCCGGGGTGGCAAGGAATAATCCGGTCTCAACCAGATCGTCGATATTCACGTAGACTGTCGAAAGCTGCTCGAGTTCATGGCCGAACGCCACCTTATGAAGCCCGATCTGCCGGCGAACACCGGCGAGCATCTGTTCGAGTTGATGGCGTCGCGCAGCACCTTCGGTTACCCGAAGCTGGTGTTCGATTTCCGATTTTTGCTTTTGCAAGTCTACCAGTGCTCGGTCCTTGATTTGTCCCCGCACGATCATATCATCGATCTGTGCTTCGCTGGCGTATGTCTCGACATGCCCGATCTTGACCGCATGGATCAGTGTATGCTCGTCCATCCGGGAGCGGAGCAGTTCCATATCGAGTTGCACCGCGCCATCCGTAATGATCAGGATTTCCGCGCCCGAGAGATGTTCCATCTGCTGGATATCCTCCAGAGCAGTCATCAGTGCTTTCTGCAGCACGGTCCCTTCGCCCAGGTGCGTTACGCGCAGGACATATCGCATCAGCGCCTGATAACTCAACTCATCCACGGCGGTATGGACGTCGCCGACCTCCTCATCGAACGTCCGCAGACTAATGTGTCCAAGTTCTGCTTTATTGCGCTTCAGGAATACATAGAGGACCGCTTTCGCAAGGTGAATCCGATGGTGCGCGGACATCGATTGCGATGTATCGAACAGGATATAAACTTTCTGTTTGCGGCTATCGAACGTAAACCCTTCACTCGTGTCATCGACAGGCAGGATCACCCCTGTGCGGGCGACTGGCATCCAGAGTTCGCGCAAGGCGAGCCGCTGCATGAACACTTCATCCGGAAGCAGAAATTGGTTCGGATAGATGCGAGCCACATCATGATAGCTCGTGATCAAATCGGCAGAGTATCGATCGCCCGCGGGTGTATACCGGTGGAAGTCCTCGGCCTTGTCTCGCTTTTGCGAATCACCGGCGGCCGGTAGCCGGACAACCTCCCGAATTTGTTTCGAGAGCGCGCTCATCTCATCTTCGAGCACACGTGCAATTTCGAAGATAGCCGTGAAGTCTTCCGGCAGCCTCTCGTAAATATGCGAGAAGAAGCCGAACTCCTCCATGACGGGAAATAATGCGCGCTCGGAAAACATATTATGATTCGTTGCGGATCAGTCGGGGAAAGAAGCCTTGAACGCACCTGTCAAGGCCTGTGCCCGCTTCACAAGTTCGTCGTAGCCAATGATTTGAACTCCAGCGAGTGAATTCCGATAAAGTTCAAAACTCCGCCTCTTTTGTGAATCACTGAGTTCGTCGGAAACGTTGCCTGCGACGACAATGCAAGGGGGATTGAAGGCCTCATATTGCTCCGCATCAGCTTCCCCGTTGTTCATTGTGATGCTAGAATATTCAAGAATCAATTGATTCCGATAAGTTAATACCTGGTTGACAGCGCCGGAAACTTCCGCGTGTATGCTATAGACCCCGTTGCGATATTCGCTCCCGAGTAGGGGGGTGTTTGGTCTTTTAATCTCGATTAATGCTGAACCGCCCGTTAACGCGTTCTTGACGAGATAATCCACGATCATCCCATCTCGATTCTCTACGGTCTTTCCGCCGACGTATGCCTTTTGTGCCACAACGACAACGGGATGAGCAAAGAGCAGTGTGAGCAGAAAGGGATTGTCTGTTAACTTCTTCTGCCAGTGTTCTTCGCTGTGACCGGCAGTCAAATCGCGCCTAAGATCTGACAAGAACCTCTCTGAATAGCCGAATGAATATCCCTGCCAAATAGGTCGATGCAGTTTTTCAATGAATATTATCATTGCCCTGGCGGCCATCGCATGTGCCATGTGGAATGCTGCCAGCGATGCGTCTTGCTCTGCAATCGCTCGCTTTACTCCCTCACTTTGGAGGTAAAGTGTCAACACGTAGGATTTGCGATTCTTCTCATTCAGGACGACCTGTATTGCCTCCTTTATTGTGTCTTCACCAGCATCCTCTGAAGGCAGCTCGGAGTGTATTGCCTCGATCTCTGGGATCAATCGCTCTAACGCCTGATCGAGAATTGTGGCGATGTCATCCTTGCCTTTCTCGTGGAGGATACGATAAATGATAATTTCATAAAGCCACTTCAGACCATGGTAAAAGAAACCGCCAGAGGGTCCTGGAGCTTCGAAGTCGTCCGTGAAGCTTATTTCCTGCGAGAATGTGCGTCCTTTGCCTCCACAATCGGGGCATGGTTGCCTGGGCTGAACATCAGGATCGTCATTGAAGATATGCTCGCATCCTGCAGTTGAACACTTTGTTTCTGATACCATGTTGTCATTCGAAATAGTACCTGACTACAATCCCCGTCCCGGTGGCTAGATTGAAACTCCAGGATGAAGGGGAATAATCACTCGGCGATTCTTTCGCCCAACCGCGGATGGAGCCACCGAGCGAGAGAAAGCCGGCGATGCTCATATGCTGCTGCCACTTATCGATCTCGTACTCCGGTCCAAGCAGGAAGGAGAGCGATGTTGTAAGATATTGTGATGAAAAGTCGCCGCTCGAAGTCGAGCGATTCCCCGTCACACTCACTCGCGGTCCCATCTGAAAATAGAGATCGTCGAACGGCGCGCGAACGCGCCAGCGAAGATACGCTCCCAGACCCAGCGTGAGTGAAGACGAGATGGAGTAATAGCTGGATAGGTTATCTGAATAACCTCCACCAATCATCGGCTCGATACGCCACGAGCGGCCATAGTGGTTCTGATCGGGACTTTGCCAGGACAACAGAAACAGGTTAGAGCCGGAGAGTTGATATCCAAGCCCGAACATCCATCGAGAGTCTCTCTGCATGAAATCACTGGATTGACCGAATGAGGAGACCGCTGGTAACAGAAACAACACGGAGAGCACGACAACTTTCTTCATAAGCGATTAAACTATTCGACCGAAGCGTCATTGCGAGGAGGGCGAAGCCCGACGAAGCAATCCCTTGCCGCGAAGCCAAAGGTTTTTCCTGAACGGGATCGCTTCGCTCCACTTCGTTCCGCTCGCAATGACAGCTATTCAGACATTTGTTTAGAAGAGAACTCCATCGTGATCGCCATAATTTCCGGTCGATTCCCAATCCGAATGGGCGGGCCCCATGTTCCCGAGCCGCATGAGACATAGACGTGTGTTGCGCCCTTTCGTTTATATCCCCAGCTCACCTCGTACACTGCTTTTGTGATAAAATTGAAGGGCCAGATCTGCGCATGGTGCGTGTGGCCGGAAAGCTGAAGATCGATTCCATGTTGCTCGGCCTCTTCGAGATGGAATGGTGTATGGTCCATCAGAATGATTGGCTTCGACTTATCGAGTGGCTCAACAAGCTCGGCCAGCGGCTTCCGCTCGTAGTGCGCGAACTGCTTCGCAGCCCGGTCCTCGCGCCCTACGAGGTAGATTCCTGCAACATCAGCGCATTCATCGCGCAGCATCCGTATGCCGTGGGCTTCCAGGTATGCGCATGCCGTTTCGACATTCCCGATATACTCATGATTGCCGGTGATCGCATAGACTCCATACTTGCTTTCGATCTTCTTCAACTCGCTTCCCAGATCAAGCTGCATGACCGGATGCACATTGCCATCGACCTGATCGCCAATCATCAGAACGAGATCGGGTTTGAGCGCATTGATCTTCGCAACAAACTGGCGGACCATGCCACGTCCAACCAGCGTGCCCATGTGCATATCGCTGATCGCTGCAATCTTCATAGGCGTCCCGGCCTTGTCGATGGAAATTGTAAGTGGGCGGACTCGTGTGCGTCGCGCATTGATGAAGCCCAGAATCATCGAAGCGAAAATCACAACGCTCGCGATGCCTGCTACCCACTCCTTTGTCTCCGCAGCATGGACGTACCACGCAGCGGGCAGAAAGCCAAGGCCATAATCCAGGAGCCTAACCAGATCGATCAGAACCGCCGCCAAAAAGTACCAACTCATGATTCCGAGCCAGAACGATCCGATCCAGGTCAGAGAATCGCTCAGCAGGGAAGAGTGCGTGGTCTCAAGATATTGCCCGACGAGTGTGCTGATTGCAACCAGCAAGAAGAGCGGCAAAAAGACGAAATGGAACCATGAGTCCGAAGGAATGCACTGCTCGAGCCGGACGCAAAGATAATAATTGATCGATCCATAAACGGCCAGGACGATCGAGAAGAATATGAGGAAAGACCGGCGGCGTTCGCGGCGGCGTTCGCGAACCTCGAGTTCTGCGTTAGAAATGCTCAACGTGATCGACAAAAACAGCTTTGATTTCCTTTTCCAGGTGGGCCTTTAGCGACTTAAGATCCTCGGTGGCGGGATGAATACTGGCGAGAAATCCCTCGGCGAGACGCCGTTTGTGGCCGGCCGTAGCGTCGGCAACGCCCAGTGTCTCCTTCGCCCATGCAACTATGGAGCGCTTCGTCGGTACGCCTTCGAGTTCGTCGAGCGGCCGGGCCATGAGTTTGGGATTGTGCTTCAGGCGCCGCAAGACATCTTCTAGCGTGAGCATTGCGGAAAGCTGATCGAATGCGCCGGAAACTTGATACAACTGCATTAAAGTATCATACGACCGTTGGAACAGCGTCTTTTCCTCGGCGACCCCTGCCGTGCAGAGTAGCAATGAGAGCTTCTGAATATCGGCGCGCTCGGTATAGCGTCGGCCATGCAGAAATGCAATCGCTCTTAAGACATCCAACGTCTTGGCCTGTGTCCGCGGCGAAATGTAGAAATCCTTTGTGCGCAAGTGTGATTCATGCGGCCGTTCCTGCAACAGCCGGTTGCGTTGGATCTCGTAATGCCGAATCACAAGATTCATAAAATAGACAAGATCCGGACTAATCGTTATCGGGTATTCCGGGACCTCACCACGTACTACATGCGTCGCATACGCAAGGTCGGCATACCGGATTTTGTTCGGCGGCTCGATGGTATTGCCAAGATTCCGCAGATATTGCTGAGATATTTTGTATTGGTAGAACGCATCTTTATCCGGATGGACGAGCGCTTTAAACAAGAAGCGGTCCATGAGCGCTTCGGTGATTTCCGAGAGCCGCAGGTAGTTTGTCGCGGCGATCACCGTGTGAATATTCGCGTGTCTGCGCTGGACACCGCGAACCAGTTCGCGCTCGTTCAGCAGCGAAAGCAGAGCGCGAAGCGTGTAATCATTGGCGTCGAAGATCTCGTCGATAAATCCGAACTCACTTTCGACCAACGAGCCTTCGGTGTTATGGATGATGCGGCCTTGCTTTAACTCCTCGAGCAGGAGGCCTCCGAAATACGTATCGGGCTGCTGCTCCTTACTGGCCTGGACCTTGAAAGTCCTGGCTCCTTCGAACATCCGGAAGACCTGTTCGGCGAGCAGTGTCTTGCCAACACCAGTCCGGCTTTCGATCAGTACGTGCTCGCCAATGAGGAGCGCGACAAAAATCTGCTCGATTACCTCTTCGCGGTTGACCACTCGCTCCTGCACAAAATCAATCGCTGCTTTCAGCGATTCGATCAGGACCCCGGTATCGGGCGCCACGCCATTAGAATGAATCGCGGTGGACACGCTGGTGGCAGTCGGGATTTGGACTTCAGTCATGGACGGTGATGCAGGGGCGAAATAGCTCGCCTCGTGTAACACCTGAAATGCACAACGCAGGGCAGAAAGTTGCTTTGGGCGGCCCCCAAAAAAGCAGAAGTGCTAACGTGCCAGTATGTCATAGCAGGTTAGCACTTCAAAACGCGCAGGCAAACTACTCTGCCTTGAAATTCTCGAGAAGTTTTTTCTCGCCGGATTTATCGAAGTGCACCAGGATGGCATTCCGGCCACTGGCGGTCACTTCCTTGGACATGACGGTGCCGACATCGTCCCAATCCTTATGATAAATTGCTTCTCCGATCGCGAAAATGCGAGAGGGAGTGTACGGTGTGCATTCGGCCGCCATGAGATTCGTGTGGGCTTTTGGCTTTTCCGCCATGAGCGCGGTCAGGTTTACGAGCATCGTGTTGTGACACTTCGTGCATCGGACCCACAAATTCTCGTTCTGCGGTTCGGTCGAGTCCTTATCAATCGGCTGCGGACCTTCGCCGGCCATTCGCGTCCGTGCTTCCCCAACGATTTCCTTCCGGGCCGTGCGCGTGCACTCACTACAGAGCATGAGCCCGGTAATATACTTGGAGCGTCGCCGCGTGCGTGTCGTCTTGGGTGCCTTGGTTGCCGTCGCTTTCGCCTTCGTCGCCATGTCGTCGTAATATACCGCAGTTGTGCAGGGGCGCGTTCTACTCCGCTCGTTCAATCGACGAATCACTCAGGGGAAATGCCCAGGGCGAGCGCCATGCGGAAAACCGAACACGAAGCAAAAACACCATTCGATCCGGAGAAACTTACCGGTTCCTCGTTATGCTTCGAAAAGCTTTTTGTTCTTGACCTGCAAATAGACAAAATTCCAGAAAGAGAGTAACGTATTTCAGCCCAATCTTCGTTCCCAAAGGAGCAATAATGTCATATTGTGGCTATTAGAAAAATTCGCCGTGAATTTTTCGCAAAACGCCTTGGGCGGCATCGGAATCCACCAAAAAATTGATCGATCTGTCCGATCCGCCATAAGAAATCATTTCGCAGTTCGTACGTCCCAATGAGCGGAAAATGCGGGCAGCAATTCCCGCATGTTCCCTCAGACCGGGCCCGACCAGTGTGATCAGGGACCGGCCGGACTCGACCTCGATCTTCGTTCGACCCTCCATCGCCGCGCGCAATGCCGTTATGGGGCTTGCATCGCGGAAAACATACAGCGCGCTGCCAACGGAGAACGCTACAGCGACCGGAGTGGCACCAGTTTCCCCAAGTGTATCCCAAATCGCCTGTTGCACCCCGGCTTCCTGTACGATAGAACTTAACCCCAGGCGCACCGCGATCACATCTCGAAGAAGCGCAATGCCAGTGATTGGATGACTATTACTTGCCTTAGTAGTAATCGTCGTACCTGGCTTTTTCGGTTCTTTTGAAGAGAGCACGCGGACCGGGATACCTTTCTCAACGGCAGGCCAAATCGTCTCGGGATGCAGGACCTTCGCGCCGAAATACGCCAGTTCGCTTGCGTCCTGAAACGAAATGCGCTCGATCGATCTGGTGCCTCGGACCAAACGAGGATCGCAAGTCAAGATGCCGGCAACGTCCGTCCAAATTTGTATTTCCGGGACTTTGGCATGTGCCGCAAGCGCGACACCCATGATCGCGGCGGAGAAATCCGAGCCGCCGCGGCCAATCGTCGTCGTTTCGCCTTCGATCGTAGCGCCGATAAATCCTTGCGTGACACCGATGGCGCCTGAGGCCAGCTCCTGCGCGACCTTTTTTATGTGCCGGGTGGTCTCGCTGAGCAACGGACGAGCGGCGGTGAACTCGCCGGAGGTTACGAAGAACTCTCTGGCATCGAACAAGTGGACTGGAATCGACTTATCCCGCATTGCCACGGAAAGCGCCGCCTGAAAGATCAAGGTCGAGGCACGCTCGCCGACGGACTCGAATTGATCCCGGTTGCGCGGCGTGAGTTCACCCAGCAGGTGGACGCCGCGGGCCAGCAGGCGCACGCTCTCCCACAATGAATGCAGCGAACCATGGACAGCATCGAACACTTCGCCTTCCGGCAGCAATTCTCGCGCAATACGAGCGTGACGCGCTTCGAGTCGGTCGATCGTTGCTTGTGCCGGATGCAAATCACTCTTGATCGAGAGCTCGCTTAGTCGGATCAACTCGTTCGTCACCCCGGAACATGCCGAGAGCACCACCAGCGCCCGTGTCCGCGGACCGACGCCGTAATCGCGTACGATCTTGATCGAACGCGACATCGCACGGGCATCCTCCACGGAAGTTCCGCCAAATTTCTGTACAATGAGTTTGTATGCTGCCACAGGCGACAGCTAACACACCGCGCGTCCGAATCGCGCCACAATATCTGGCGCTTATTGCTTGCTCTCGACTACTTCGCGAAGCGAAGCCTCGGCCCCAAGGTGTCTGGCAGCTGGAAGGACGGCAACCTGATAGCCCTTCACTTTGAGTAGACGGGAATAGTATGAGTCTTCGCCAGAGAGTTCACTGATGCCTTCGGCGATCGGAGGATAACCTAACTCGTGAAAGAAGTCGGCGTTGAGGAAATTGAATTGGCCGTTGAACGACGCGCGAATCTTGATCTCTTCCATCCCACGACTGAGTCTGACAGGGATACGCTTGATCGTCGGATGATTATACTCTTCCTCAGCGTCGTCGGTCATGTTCACGACTTTGACGTGCTCGCTCGCCAGTTCTTCAAGGAGGGTTGTTGCATCCAAAATGAAGGGCCGGGTGACATCGACATCATCATCGAGAAAGACCAGATAGCGAAGCCGCTCCAGCGAAAGTACCTTCAGTGCCTGGACCAGCGCGAAGCTCTTCTGCCATTGCGGCACTTGCTCGTGAGTGTTAAGCAGAAGCTTTTGGATGACGCCGTGCTCGAGCATTTCGAGCAGTCGTTCGCGTGTCCCGTCGGTACTGCCATTATCGACGACCAGAATCGGAAGGTCTGGCTCGTGTTTGCGAAGGCTCTCGATCGTGCGCCGGCCAGTATCGCCGCGATTGAATGAGACCATGATAGCCCAGACTCCAGCGCCGTCAGCGGCGGGCTCGAACTCCGGTGCCGCCCGTGCCATGCGCGATTCAATGCGCCCGAAGCTATCCAAGATCAGCTTCCGTTGCTTATGAAACAGCCGGTGCGTGCGCTTCTGATAGAGCCAAAAGGCTCCAACGTTCAGAAGCAGGATTGCGAAAAACAGGATGATGACGATTGTCATGGAGTTCAGCTAACAACGGCGGCTACCGAATCCCGCCTTTCATTTCGCAACAGACGCTTGGTGTGTTTGTACTTTCATATTCATAATTGCTGCCATTTTTGAGCCATTTTCGCTGTGTGAGTCAATATTATTCATTAATAGATTCTCTCTTTTGAATTGTAATTTAATGAACTGCCGCTCCCTTCTCGCAATTTCTCGATAATCGATTTTCAATTAGCAATGTGGTGCCCGTGACCCACGCTTCTAGTATAAGGCAAGAATAACCGGGATGCAGGCACTTACGAAAATAAATCGAGAATTGCGGATAGCCCCTTGTTCCCCAGGCGCAACCGGTTGTTGGGAACAGGAGGGATCTTGCAGGAACATATTATGGGTTCCGATTCTTTTCTCACAGTCGTCATTTTTTTCAAAACTTAGTCGCCATGAATAACCAGCAAGGCTCTGCGCCCAAATCTTGGGCCGATTTCCCAATCATGTCACCGATTGACCCTCGGGCAATCATTCAAACATCGTCGTTTCAAGACAATGTCAATGCACGATTGATGGACTCAAGAATCTATACGTGGCAAATGGCGGTTGCCTACCGGCTGCATGCGCTACTCAATTAATGAACCTTGATGGCACATCCGTAACAAACATTTGTTCGGATGGCCCCGGAGGCACCGATACAGGAGATCCTGTTCAAGGTATCTCAGCCGTCGGCGTTCGCGGCGGGTCGAATTCTTTTATTCCTATTTCAACATTAGCGGTTCCCGCTCTATCGATCTCTGGCAAAAACAAGACCCCTGCGGCAAGTCCATTGGTGAACCAACTCGCACACTTGTCCAAATCAACTAACAAAATATGATTGGCCGATCCTACATGACGTTTATTTGTGCGGCTGTTATTGGCGTGCAGTGTGCATCGCAAATAAATGCGCCGGAAAATTCCTGGTCGCATTTGCAGATAGGAATTTCATTCGATTCTGCCAAGCGATTGACAGAAGAAGCCGGATGGGTCTCCGGTCCGCCCATTACGGCGGCCGGAATGACTCAAATTTGCTTCACGAATATTCGGATTCCACCGATATCGAATTCCTTCATTGCAAATTTAGCATTTATGAAGGGACACCTTGTTACGGTTAGTTTAGACGAACAACCTTTATATTTGTCAAAAACTTCACAACCAGCCCACACCATACGGGACTACAAACAACTCGTAGCTGTCATGGGGTCGATCTATGGGACTCCGCATGATTCAGGAACAACTTTCACTCCATCAAAGGGTCGCATAGACACGGCTTGCCGGACGCGGTGGATTGATACGACGAAGAGCGGAGTAAGATACCGTATCGTTCAATTCAACACTTTAAACGGTTTGTTGGGTTTTCTCTCGTTGTGATTCTCGATCTGCAACTTTATCTCATTTCTGACATCTGTTATTTTCACTTTGAATGATAGCTACCGGTATTGATGTTTACGATGATCTTATTGATGAATCGTTAATTGTTGAGGCGCTCAATGTTATCCGGCGTTATGGCTTCCGGTACGGCTGGAAATCGAACAACCAGGTATCATTCAGCCATTGGAACCTGCCGCTCTCTCGGACTGGGACGAACTCAGCAAACCGGAAGGATATTCGTGGCGAATTGCCGCCGCCCGTTCTAAAGCTATGGGAATCATTTCAGCCATCGCGTCTGCCGAATACGCCGGTGCTCATTCGAACCTGTTCCAACGGATATACTTACGGCAACGATGGCTACATTCATCAGGATTCGCAGGCTCCCGAGGACATGTCTGCTATCATCTACCTGAATAAAGAATGGAATGCGAACTGGGCTGGCGAGACCGCACTGTTCGATTCGACGGGGGAGATCATCAGGTCTGTTCTGCCCAAATGGCGGCGGCTGCTAATTTTTCCAGCAAACGTGTATCACGTGGGGCGCGGCGTGTCTCGGATATGCCCTCACCTTCGGAATGTGCTCGTTTTCAAAGTGCGGCCGGTTGAGCCAGAGCCTATCGACCAATCGAGAGTAGCATTGGAATGAACGCTCCTTGAAGCAGGTATCGATAATGCGTCCGAACCGAAATCCTTAGATCAACTTCTGAAGACGTACGATAATCTCAAGAATTGGAATTGCCCTGCTCCGGTTTGCTTCGCCGGTGCGTTGTACATGCTCTACGCTCATAATGCTCCTCTCAAAGTATCGTTCGCTGATTTAGTGCGTCCAGGCGTTTTGAGTCTCTTCGGAATCGAGGCGGACCGGCTTGCACAACTCTTTGCTACTGTCGATATTCAAAAGCTCGTTGCGGATGGTAATGCCATTAGCAAGTTTGATGGATCGACAGTGACACTTCAAGATAACGATAAGCAATATCTCATGCTATTCCAGACTGCGGTGATCGATCCCAAGAAGTTAATATCGGACACACCGAACGAAGCGAAAGATGCCGGTAACGCAGCAGGCTAAACCGTTTAGACAATCCCCAACACAATTCCCGCATAACGAAAAGGGACGTGCTCGGCACGTCCCTACATGGCTATTATCTGTTTGCGATCATCTTAGCTTGACATCGAGCGGAGGAATTCCTTGTTGTTCTTGGTGCCGCGCATGCGGTCGAGCAGGAACTCCATGGCTTCAATGGGCCGCATCTCGGCAAGCAGCTTGCGAAGAATCCAGGCGCGGTTCAGGTCTTCTGCCGAAAGCAGTAATTCTTCGTGCCGGGTGCCAGACGCATTGACATCGAGAGCCGGGAAGATGCGGCGGTTGGAAAGCTCGCGCGAGAGCACGACTTCCATGTTGCCCGTGCCTTTGAACTCTTCGAAGATGACTTCGTCCATGCGGCTGCCCGTTTCGACAAGCGCGGTGGAGATGATCGTGAGCGATCCGCCTTCCTCGATATTTCTCGCCGCACCAAAGAACCGCTTTGGGCGATGCAGAGCATTGACATCGACACCACCCGACAGAATTTTTCCGGATGGAGGGATGACGGTGTTGTGCGCGCGTGCCAGTCGCGTAATCGAGTCGAGAAGAATGATTACGTCTTGCTTGGCCTCTACCAAGCGTTGCGCCTTTTCGATCGCCATATCGGCAACCTGCACGTGACGCTCCGGCGGCTCATCGAATGTGGATGCAACGACTTCGGCCTTGACCGAGCGTTCCATGTCCGTTACCTCTTCGGGCCGCTCATCAATGAGCAACACGATAAGTTTGGCGTCCGGATAATTTCTGGCGATAGAGTTCGCAATCTTTTGCAGAATGACTGTTTTACCAGCCTTCGGCGGCGAGACGATGAGTCCACGCTGCCCGAGACCGATCGGACAAATAATGTCCATGATCCGCATGGTGTATTCACCCGGCGAGGTCTCGAGAATGAGTTGCTTGTTCGGGTAGAGCGGCGTGAGATTCGCGAAGAGCGGACGGTCCTTGCCGAAATCCGCCGGCATGTAGTTCAGCTTATCGACTTTGACCAGCGCGAAAAACCGCTCGCCGGTCTTCGGAGGCCGGACGGTACCTTCGATGGTATCACCCGTCCTCAGATTGAATTTCTTGACCTGGCTTGGGGAGACGTAAATATCGTCGGGAGAGGGGAGGTAGTTGTAGTCGGGGGAACGGAGAAATCCGTAATTCTCCGGCGGAATAAGCTCGAGAACTCCGGTTGCGGGAGTGCCTGCTTCTTCGACGGCTATGCCGACCGCTCCGATTCCGACTCCGTCGGTCTGTCGCTTCAGGGCATCGGCTTCGAGGATCCGAAAGATCAACTCCTGCTTGCGCATGTCGGCGTAGCCTTCGATGCCAAGATGTTTGGCAAGATCGTTGAGCTCGACGATCTTCCGGGTTTTTAATTCAGTTGCGTTCAATGCTGCCATGAGAAAGGGTATGGTAATGAAAGTCGTGCGATTTTCTCGCAGAGGCGCTCGACCATCAAAGGCCGTTGCGCTCGAATTCGGATGACCGGTCGCCTGATGCACGAGGGGCGGTGCTTATCACCGCACAAATGCTAAGGCGCTCAAGAAAATCGAATGATTGGAATAATGGTAAAACGCTCGGGTTGATGAGCCTTTGACCGGCGTGGATGATCGATCAGTTGGATGAACAATCATCCGTGGTCGAGCGATCATTCTAATGATCGATTAACCACCAAGTTCACTCTTGAAATTAGCTACCGAGTCGTGCCGTTGGAAATCATGCCGCCTGGCGCACTGCCATTCGGCATCATGCCGAACCAATACCGTTCTGTAATTGGGGTTCCGGTGGATCGTTCTTCCGGCGAGTCACTCGAGGTGCTGGAGCGCAACTGCGCGCCGCCTTACGAGTGAGGAGCACAAATGGACTCGGAAACTGCCTGTTTCAAGCGAATTCTGCGGACTGGGCTTTGTGCTCGGATTGGTTAAACGCCGTTGGAGCCACCAAAGTTCTATACGAGATCGCCTGCGCGAAGAAATTCCCCACAGACATAATGCGATCCCGATACCAGAATAGTATCTCCCCGAACTGCCAGACTCATAGCAAGTCTTACGCCATTCGGCACCGTGCCGCCATCGATCGAGTCAAGTCCCGCCTCGATTGCCGCCTGATGCAGATCCGAACTTGGCAGTGCCCTCGGAGTTTCAGCCTGAAGCGCCACAAATCGCGAGGCAAACCCGTGAAGAATATTCAAGGCCCCCGCAACATCTTTGTCCCGCATGATCCCAAAGGCGACAATGGGCCGAATCCCTTGCGAAGTGAAGAAATCCTTCACGCGAAGTAAGGCATCCACATTGTGCCCGACATCGAGGAATAGTCGCACTCCGCGTTCCGACAGGCCGGTCGTTTTTACCTCTTCAAGCCGCGCCCGAAGACCGGTCAGCTTCGCAGTATCTTCGATTCCGCGATGAAAGTTGTGCTGGCCACGGGTGCGGGGAAGAATTGCCAGGGTAGCGATCACGGTCTGAACATTCTCAACTTGATGTTCTCCGATGAATGGCGCGTTTCCCTTGACAGGACGGATCGACGCACTGCGAACGAACGTGATTGGAGTTCGAGTCTCCCGTGCCCGCTGCTTGAACGTCGATTCCAGTTGTGGCGAGCAGTTCACAACCGCTGGCGATCCGAACTTAAAAATGCCGGCCTTTTCCGAGGCAATCGATTCCAGCGTGGGACCCAGGATCTGCATATGATCATAGCCGATCGAAGTAATGACAGTCGCAAGCGGCTTTTCCAAAACGTTTGTCGCATCCAACCGTCCGCCGAGACCCGTTTCGATGATGGCAATGTCGACATGATGCCGCGCAAAATGATCGAACGCCATCGCGGTCGTGACTTCGAAAAACGTCGCTCGCAATGCTTCGACGTTCGGCCAGATGCGTGCGAGAAAATTCGTGACTTCCTCTTCGGAGATCATTTCACCATCGATCCGGATGCGCTCGCGAAAATCGACAAGGTGAGGGGAGGTATAGAGTCCCGTCCGCTTGCCAGCCGATTGCTGGACAGCCGCAAGCATCGCAGCCACACTGCCTTTGCCGTTTGTGCCAGCGATGTGAATCGATGGAAACATGCGCTCGGGATGCCCAAGCAGATCGAGCAGTGCGCGAATATTCTCCAACCCGAGCTTCATGCCGAAGAACTCGAGTTGAAAGAGGGCATCGAGACGCTGGGAATAATCAGACATACTATCAGGCTTCGATTGTCTGCCGCTTACGGGCAGTCGTCTTCTTTGAGCCAGGCTGTCCGAGAGTGAGAGCTTCCACGATCAACGCGCGCGCATTCTCGATGGCACTTGCGCTAAGTGCATCGCCGGAAATCAGCCGGGCAACCTCCTGCACGTGCTCCGTCTCATTAAGCTGCCTCAATCGAGAAGTCGTAAGTCCATTTGCTGTCTGTTTCTCGGCAACGTAATGCGTATCACCAAACGCTGCAATTTGTGCGAGATGGGTAATGGCCAGCACTTGATGGCTCGCCGCAAGTGCTTTCATCGCACGCCCCACGTGCTGTGCGACACGACCTGAGACACCGATGTCAATCTCGTCGAAAATCAGCAGGCCGACCGGATCGTTCTTCGCCAGGACCGATTTGATCGCAAGCATCACGCGTGAAATCTCGCCGCCGCTAGCCACGCGCGCCAGTGGTTTCGGTTCTTCGCCGGCATTCGTTGAAATGAAGAATTCGACATCATCGATGCCGTGCTG
This sequence comes from Bacteroidota bacterium, assembly GCA_030706745.1. Classification (NCBI taxonomy): domain Bacteria; kingdom Pseudomonadati; phylum Bacteroidota; species Bacteroidota bacterium. The sequence continues at coordinate 32,044 of JAUZNX010000010.1, read as the reverse complement.
ATTCGCTTCAGCCACATTGCCATCCAGTTGCAGTGTGACCAAACTATCCTTCGTAGCCTGTCGGAAATCAATGGCGACCCTGAACTGTGCATGCTCGATGCCCAGATCGGCCAGCTCGCTTACAATACCGGACTCGAGTTTCTTCGCCGAAGCCTTACGAGCCTTCGAGAGCTTCACAGCGAGCCGCGCAAGTTCTTCCCGCCGGCCCACAAGCTCCCGTTGCTTCTCCTCGATAATCTCCTCGAACTCACTCTCGAATGAGAGCTTGCTTTCGAGCTCAGCTTTCTTCTGCAGGACGGCATCCAACGTGCCGCCGAATTTCTTTTTGATGCGTTGCAGGAGTACTGCTCGCTCGCGGAGCGATTCCAGCCGCTCGGGATCGAGCCCGACACGTTCCGAATATCGCGATGACCACTGGATCACTTCATCGACGCTCGCCAAGGCCGAAGAGAGTTCGGCAAGTGGCTCGGCGAGGGATGGATCGATTGACACGAGGCGTGTGAGGTGCTCTTTGGCGCGGCTCAGTGTTTCATGCGATGCGCTGTCAGCTTCATAGAGGATGTTGTGGATTTTCGACGCGGCAGTCGAGAGCGCCTCGGCATGTTCGAGCAACAGAAGGTCGGACTCGATACGCGAGTCCTCGTTTGGCTCGGGGCTTACCGCGAGTATCTCCTGAAGCTGGAAGTCGAATAAGTCATGCTCCTGGCGCAAGCGTGCCTCGCGCGAGCGAAGCTCCTCGATCTCTTGCGCGAGTGCCCTCAGATGATCGCGCTTCTCGCGGTACTGTGTGCGTTCATGTGCGAGCTCGGCAAAATCATCGAGCATCTCGATGTGGTTCGCAACACGGAGCAGTGATTGATGCTCGTGTTGACCGTGGAGATCGACTAATTGCTCGCCAAGCGCTTTCAGTATTTGCGCATTCGCAGGAGAATCGTTGAGGAATGCCCGGCTCGTGCCGCGACGCATGACTTCCCGGCGAATGATGAGCGCGTTCGACTCACAATCAATGGGCTCTGATTCAAGATACCTCTTGAGTGCAGAATCGCTGGCCATATCGAATTCCGCTTCGACGATCGCCTTCTCCGCTCCGGAGCGAATCACATCCGCCGAAGCTCGATTACCAAGCAGCAGACCGAACGCACCGAGCACAATCGACTTGCCCGCGCCAGTCTCGCCCGTGATGATGCTAAGGCCCCGCGCAAACTCGACGCGGAATTCCTCGATCAGCGCGTAGTCTTTGATGTAGAGCGAGCGTAACAATTACGAATGACGAATTACGAATGTGCTTGAATTGTGATTACAACGCATTTGCCTTCAAGGTTCATAACAAAAATGGGGACTCGGCGAGCCCCCATTCGTAATTCGTAATTTGAAACTCGTAATTATGTCGTCTTGCGGCGCACGTCCTTCGAGCCGAGGGCACGGAGGTGGTACAGCTTGGCGCGGCGGACAACGCCGGCCTTCACGAACTGGATGCTGGCGATGCGCGGTGAGTGGAGCGGGAATACACGCTCGACACCGACGCCGTTCGAAACTTTACGGATGGTGAACGTCTCGTTCAGGCCAGAACCGCGGCGGGCAATGACGATTCCCTCAAAATGCTGGACCCGCTCCTTGTCCCCTTCGAGGACGCGGACGGAGACGTTAAGCGTGTCGCCAGCGCGAAATTGAGGAATATCCTGACGGAGTTGGGCGCTGGTTACGGCGCGAAGTATCTGTTCCATAGCTATTATTAGTCGTTTTCAGGGTCAGGATTTCTATTGGTGGGCCGATAACCGCAGGGAGGGCCGAGAAGTTCGCTAAAATAGAGAGGACTGGCATCCATAGGGCCAGAAGTTCGTATTTTTGACAAAGATTCGATTATGGAAGAAAATCCTGCCATCAATTTGGATTCAAAGTGCACGTACCCACGTGGATGCCATCAGACGATAAACAAAGACCACAGTGACTCACTATGCGTCTTTCACTGCACGCGCGAGGATAAGGGCGTAACGGAAGCGCAGTATCAGGCACTCTTAGAGAGTCGAATCAGCGAAGGTGATCTGGATTTTCGTGGGTATGTCTTCCCTTGGACCGTTCACTTTGGACTCTATCCCGAAATCGCAAATGAGGCAAAGCCTACGAATTTGAATTTCGCCGTTTTCGAAGGTAATGCGATATTCGATGGTATACAATTCCGTAGCGTTCTCTTCAACGCTACGGAATTTCACGGTTTCGCTTCGTTTCAGCGAACCACATTCGAAAAGGAAATAGAATTTAATGCAACGAGGTTTCTTGGCGGAGCCACATTTGATGATGCAGAGTTTCGAGGCAAGCGAACAACGTTCAATAGAGCAACAATTAGAGGCGACATTTGCTCGTTCTTAAGAACACGTTTTGTAGGTACGGTTAGATTTGCAAGTATGCAATTTAGATTGCAGAATCGGCTAACGTTCAGCGAGGCGACTTTTGAGAATGATGTCGTTTTTGCAGTAGTACTGATTGCAGCACGCAGTACTGAATTTTCCAAGGCTAATTTCAAGAAACGTATCACATTTTCAGAAGTAAATTTCGTGCTTAGCCCTCCTAGGTTCAGCTTCGTTCAGTTTGAGGCCGATACGAATTTCTTCTTGGTTGCATTTCGGCGCGGTGCCTACTTTGCGAACTGCCGGTTCCTGGGCCAAAATGTCGATTTCAATTCTGTAAGCGTTAGGGAAACTGTTCAGCTGCTAAATACTCGATTTGCGGGCAAAATCGCGTTTGATAAAACATTTGTGCTTGGTAGCCTCGATATCGGAGCGACGTATTTTGAGAAGGATGCTTCATTTAGTTTTAGGAGACCAGTTGAACTCAAGTTGCCTGACCATCGCCTTCCGATTCAGTTCACTCGAACGATTCGTTTTTCGGAGACTATCTTTAATGCGACGGTAACGAAGTTCTTGGTTATCACTTGGGATCCGATGTCAAAACTTCGTGTCAGCTTCGATCAGTGCGTAATGTCGGGTGTGCGATTTATCGGCTGTTCAATGCGTGCTGTCTATTTCCGTGGGACACCGATTCAGGATGTTAATTTTATCAATTCAGCTTGGGGCTTGGATCCAAGGCAATTCATGAGAATACCATTCACTAGAAAAGGTCTACTCGGAGCTGAACTTGATCTTAACGATGACCAGAAGAAAAATCATGCCGTCTATGGTCCTTTGGCCGATCAGTATCGGCAACTAAAGGTGGCACTCGACCATGATCATGATTATGAGAACGCCGGACACGCGTATTACAACATGTGTGAGATGAAGCGATTGGAAGCAAAATTTGTCGGGAAAAACCAAATCTTCCGGCGGTTAGGCGGGAATTTGACGCGACGCAAGATGCAAGGCTATCGGATGTCATCAATCGATTTCTTCTTTAAAGAACTTCCTTCGTGGTTTAACGGAAAGATTCAATCTGGGGCTTACCAATTTTATAAGTTGTTGGCCGGCTATGGTGAGAAGCCACATTGGAGCATAATGTGGCTATTGTTCTTTGTAATTGCCATTTCCGGGCTCAATCTTAGATTGGGTATTATTGAGAGGCTAGATGCTAAGCATCAACGAATCATTGGGTATAATTTTGGGACATCACTGCCTGATTGGGGCGATTTTATCAGAGCTGTCGCTTTCACAGGAGAGCACATGAATCCAGTTAAACTTTTTGGTGATAAAGAAAGTGTATTTGTCGGGACTTCTGACGTTACCGCCATATTGATTCGTTTTGTTGCCAATACTTTGCTTTATGTTGTCCTTACATTTTCGTTGATTGGCCTACAGCGGCGGTTCAAGCGATTCTAGTCATTCCAGTGTCCCCACCTCATCTCGAGAGATAGAGCCTTGCTGCCAGCGGACAATCGAATCGCCGAGCATCCCCGAAATCCGGCGCGCGCCGATGGGGGTGAGGGCGTCAAGCTGCCACTCAAGTACGCTCGTCAGCGCGCTATGCGGATCGGATACTTTTCAAACTGCGAATCGGTAGTGATGACGGTCAGCTCTTCAACGATGCTCTGCGCAATGATGATGCGGTCGAAAGGGTCACGGTGATGATGTGGTAGCCGCCGCAGTTCCAAAAGATGATCAACGCTGATCGGCAAAATCGTGAGCCCGCTTCCAAGAACGTACTGATCGACGAGTTCATGGAACGACACATCCAACCGCAGCTTACCAGAGCCATCCTTGATGGCGAGCTCCCAGAGACTTGCAACACTAATCTGATAGGGGTTGGAGGGATCCTCGATATATGAGCGGGCAATTTGCGGCAGTCGCGCGTCACCCATCACGTACCAGAGAAACGATTGGGTGTCGAGAAGGAGATTCACAGCCTAAATGTACTGACCGAATTCTTCGGGAGTATCATTGAAATCGTCAGACATGAAGATTTTTCCCTTCAAACTTCCGAACTTCAGCCGACTCTTTTGCTGGAGAGCAATCGGTGTCATCTTCATGACTGGAGTATCATGGTCGGTGAGGACGATCTCCTCGCCACGAAGCACGTCGCTGAACACGCTCGAAATGCGAGAGGCGGCTTCTTGAATGGTAATCTGATGCATGGTGTCGTCCTTTCGCTTAGCAGGCCTGGCAACCCTGCCATGCTTGAAAAACCGCGAAAGAGAGTATCGGGTTCGATTGCTCGGAAGTAATCCTGTGGACACACTATTCCAGCGTCTCCACCTCATCTCGAGAGATAGAGCCTTGCCGCCATCTGACAATCGAATCACCGAGCATCACCGAAATCCGGCGGGCGCCGATGGGGGTAAGATGGTAGTTGTCCTGGAATTCGTCTCGCGTGAAGAAGCCTTTGTGATCGAAATTCCAGAGCGGGATATTCATCTCACGCGCAAGCGCGAGCGCAGCACCATAGCTCTCGGCGCGATGCTCGTAGGGAATGTCCACTTCACCCGGTGCGCGCTGGCGGAGCGGCGCGTTGTAGAGAGCAACCTGAATGCCGTGCTCCTTACATAGCCGGACGATCTCGCGCAGGTCCTGATAATACACCGAAGAGAACTGGTAGTCGCTATCGAGTGGCGGATGATTTTCGCCGAACATCATGCGATCGAAGAGGTTCAGATTCGGTACATCGCGGAAGGCGTTGTTCGCCGCGAAGAGATACTGATGCAGGTGATCCGCGGCGAGGAGTGGCGCGAGCGCTGTCGGTCCATAGCGGAGGATATTCCATAGCGTCTTCGACTTGAGTTTGATCGTTGCGGTGTCTTTCGTTTCAAAGAAGGCGTGGACCGTTGAGACGCGGTTGAACTCCTGTATACAAACACCATAGACGACGCATGTGGGCTTGAGTCCCTGATCGAGCATGGCGCGGAACATCGGCAGGTTTGCCTCGGCGGAAAATCCGCCCGTCCCGGCGTTCATCGTTTCGAATGGAGTATGATCTTTGGCGAAGACGGAATCCATCGCGCGCTCCGAGACTCCACGCTCGACGACAGAGCTGCCCAAGAACAGTACCATCTCTCGCTTTTGTGCTGGTAGCTTTGCCGAAAGATCGACGGCCATCTGGGCGCGGAGGAGTCCGTAGAACGTCCGCTTGTTTGCGAGCGGCAGGTGCGGTACGGAAATCGTCGCCACATAGATCAGCGCATACGCCACGATGCCAATGCCAGCAGCACTCAGAACGAGGTACTGAAATTCAGCGCGATACTTCTTGATAAAAGATTCTCGCATCAGAATTGAAAATAGACAAATGGCAGGCTATTATCCGATCCCGCGATGAGGACAAGCGCTAGGAGCGTGCCGAGTACGACAGCGCGCGTCACGACGTTCATGCGGCCCAACAACTCTACGCCGAAGTGCGTATACTGCAGCGAATCCATCGCCAGCGTTAGCAGCACAAACGGAAGAACAAAGAGCGTCTCGCCAAACCGCATTCCTGGCCGGAACATGAAGATGTTGGCGATGTAATTTGCCGCTGCGCCAAAGCTCGGACTCCGAAAGAGGACAAGCGAGAACGCGAAGAGATTGAATGTTACGAATACTTTGAATGGCGTCCAAAAGGTCCACGGGTTCGTGCCGTAATGCTTTGGTATCGTCTCGCCGCGCCACGAGGCCCAGGCTTTGTGTACTGAGAGTGAGATGCCGTGCACCGCGCCGAACGCGACGAAGGTCCAGTTCGCGCCGTGCCACAGGCCGCTCACGAACATCGTGATGAGCAGATTCAGGTAGGCTCGCGCGTGGCCTTTTCGGTTTCCGCCGAGTGGAATATAGACGTAATCGCGCAGCCAACTCGAAAGTGAGATATGCCAGCGCCGCCAGAACTCAGTAATGTTTTGCGAGAGAAGCGGAGTGGCGAAGTTCAGATGCAACTCGATACCAAAGAGCTTGCTCACGCCGCGCGCGATGTCGCTATAGCCGGCGAAATCGCCATAGATCTGGATCGCGCACAGCCACAGTCGCACAACGAGATCGGTACTCGACATACCCGCCGGGTTTAGGAACGCCCGATCGACAATGGAGGCGAGGGTGTCCGCGATCAGCACTTTGCGCAAATAGCCAACGAGCATCAGCGCCAGTCCGTCACGGATCTGCTCCTTGCTGACGCGCCGCTCGTGCGTAAGCTGCGGGATGAGTTGGTGCGCCCTCAGGATCGGCCCCGCGACGAGATGCGGGAAGTACGAGACGAACAGCGCGAAGTCGAAGAAGTCATCGACCGGATCGAACTTGTCCCAGTACACATCGATGACATAGGCCATCGACATGAACGTGTAAAAGCTGATACCGATCGGCAGCGCGAGTTGAATGGTGATCGGGTTCACATGGAATCCAATCCCGCGCAGCATCGCTTCGAACGATGTGATGCCAAAGTTCGCATACTTGAATACACCGAGCACCAGCAGGTTCGTCCCGATCGAAAGCCGCAGCCATAGTTTTTTGCGCTGTGGCGTGGGTGCCTTCTTAATCGCATGCGAAGCGTAATAATCGACGACGACCGTCAGGCCAAGCAGTCCGAGGAAGCGCCAGTCCCACCACGCATAGAACACGAGACTCGCCAGCAGCAAGAACCTGTTTTGTCCTATGAAGGGCAACAGGTAGTAGCCGATGAGAACAATCGGCAAGAATATGGCGAAAGCGAGACTGTTAAAAACCATTCAGGTGCCTCTTAACTTTCTGGTACGCGAAGTTGTGCCGCAAGGCTATGGGCAAAACGGAATCCCTGAAAGGGATTCCTGAAAGGCCGCCGGGAACATTCGTAGTTTTGAAGTATGAAGCTGCCGAATGGAGAGCGGGCCATTATCGCGGATGAGAAGCTCGATCAGTATTGCTTGAGTCCAGATCACGACGAGGGGCATCATAAAGCCTATCTCTTTTCGAAACTGCTTGGGTTCGATCGAAGCAATCAGGATCAGCTCCGGTCCTTGCTGCGGGAGATCATTGAGACCGAGGAAGTGGCCTTCACCCGTCCGAATGAGTACGGAATGCTCTATTATGTCGACACCACGATTGTTCGCCCTGAGCGGACATTCCGATTTCGCAGCATTTGGATCATCCGGCAAAACGAGGATTTTCCTCGCTTGGTGAGCTGTTACCTAAAACGGCGAAAGGCGCCAGAACGGAGACGAACATGAACGCTTCAATCAACGAGTTAGACGTGGTTGCACTTCTGGAAGATATTCCGGCAGAAGGGCTTTCGCGAGGGGATGTTGGGACCATTGTGGACGATTCCGGCTCGGGGTATTACCTTGTCGAATTCTCAGATCGCTTCGGCCAGACTTATGCGCTTCCTGCTCTTCGTGCCGAGCAGTTTCTCGTGTTACATCATATCGATAACGAGAAGGTCGTTGCATAATGGTCGAAATCAAAGTGTTTTGCAGACTACTATGTATGGCGTTACTCTTTGCAGGGTGTAACACCTCCACGTCGTCGACCGAAGCGCCGCTTTCCATAATCAATGGGACTTGGAAATCGGATGACTACAAGCATGGCGTTCAAACCCTATTAAGCATTGATAGCCCATCGGCGAGCATATCATGGGCCGGGGCGCAATCTGAACCTGCTATTGCTTTCAATTCGGTCGCCGATACAATAATCCACATCACCTCGAACCACCAGCAGATCGCTACGATTTCCTTCAATCTCAGTTTGATTTTCCCGCATGATTCGCTTACTTTGGGAGTCGAACCTTCGTGGGCGAGTGATACACTCTCCAAACTTGGTTTCGTTACATACTATAGGCGGGATACTATTTTGGGTCCTTATGGTAGCTATTTTTTTCATCGGTAGCATTGAGTTATGCTCGCGATGCTTCAATGCGTTGACCCAAACGATCTGCAGGAAATCGCTCTACAATACCTTGTCGATGCTCGTGATTGGTTTGCCAGTTCGAGCTATTTCGTGCGCACTGCGAGTCGTCGCCGCGGACAAACGAATCGCCATTCATTTTTAAGGCAAGTATTTTCCTTCAGTTTTGCATCGAGTGTTCCCTAAAGTCAATAATCGCCGCATCCAAGATCGATAATGATTCCATGGAGGGAGCGGAACTGCGAGTCTTGTTGAGAAGGAAGAGAAGCCATGACATCAAAGCACTCTATGAAGACGCTCTGCTAATTATCGGTGAGAGGGATGAGCTGTCAACCCTTTCTCGTCTACGATTTGATGTCAGTGATCGCTATTCAATCGAAACTCTCCAAGAACAAATCAAGACAGGTTCAATCAGATCTCTTCAGTGGAACAACTATTACTTTCCAGCCGAAGCATTATTGCGAATAGCGGAAGAACAGTACGCTCCTTTCGCAATCCGTCGGCATGTCCAAGATGGCTGCAAAGCTTAGGCTGATTGAACGCCTCGTTCGGTCGTCAAACTTTTCGCCACCCCATTCTTCCGTCCCTCAAGCCCGCGCATTTCCTTATGCACCAAACTAGCCTTCACAAACTCTCGGAAGATCGGGTGTGCTTTCGTCGCGCGGGATTTCAGTTCGGGATGGAACTGCACGCCGACGAAGAAGGGATGCGCCGCATGCGGCAACTCGACGATCTCGACCAACTTGCTGTCCGGCGAGACGCCGCTCATGACCATGCCGGCTTCTTCGAGCATCGGACGATACGCGTTGTTCAACTCGTAGCGGTGGCGGTGCCGCTCGGTGATAAACTGATCGTGGTATGCCTTGTTGACAATCGAGCCGCGCTTTAAAATGCACGGATAGCTGCCCAAACGCATCGTCGCGCCTTTGGTCTGCACTTGCTTTTGCTCGGGCATGAGATCGATGACCGAGTCGCGCGTTTCTTTGAACTCGCTAGAGTTTGCCTCCTTGCGTCCACAAACATTGCGCGCATACTCGATTACAGCGCACTGCATCCCAAGGCAAATACCGAAGAACGGAATCTTCTTCTTGCGAACATACTCGATCGCTTTGATCTTGCCTTCAACGCCGCGCGAGCCAAATCCCGGTGCAATTAGAACACCATCGATGTCTTTGAAGTAGGAGTCGATGGAGCGCTTCGTCTCTAACTCTTCCGAGTTGATCCAGACAAGCTCGACCTTGGCGTCGTTCTCCGCGCCGGCATGGACGAACGCCTCCGAGATCGACTTGTAGGCATCCTGAAGTTGGATGTACTTGCCGACGATTCCGATGCGGACGGATTTCTTCGGATTCTTTACTTTATCGACGTACTTGCGCCATTTTGTAAGATCGCGCTTGCTGCTCGTCGGCAGGCCAAGCTTCTCGAGGACGATTGCGTCGACATTCTCCTCCGCGAACGTGAGCGGGACTTCGTAGATGGTTGGAGCATCACGCGACTCGACGACCGCCTTTGTCTCGACATTGCAGAATAACCCGATCTTCTCGCGCAGAGCTTTCGAGAGCGGCCGCTCGCTGCGGCAGACGAGCACATCTGGCTGAATTCCGATTTCTAACAGCGTCTTGACCGAGTGCTGGGTCGGCTTGGTCTTGAGCTCGCCCGCGCTTGCGATGTACGGCACATACGAAAGATGGATCGAAAGGCAGTTTTTCTTGCCGACTTTCATCATGAGTTGCCGGATGGCTTCCAGGAACGGCAGCGATTCGATATCGCCGACGGTCCCGCCGATCTCACTGATGATCACATCGAACTCGCCGGTGCGCGCAAGCTGCGTCATCCGGCGCCGGATTTCGTCCGTGATGTGCGGGACGACCTGGACGGTCGCGCCCAGATAATCGCCGCGCCGCTCGCGCTGGATGACTTCGTTATAGACCTGTCCCGTCGTCGTGTTGTTCGCGCGGGTCATGTTCACGTCTAAAAACCGCTCGTAGTGGCCGAGATCGAGATCGGACTCCGCGCCATCCTCCGTCACATAGACTTCGCCGTGCTGATATGGCGACATCGTGCCCGGATCGACATTGATGTAGGGGTCGAATTTCTGGATGGTGACGCGCAGGCCGCGGGACTTCAGCAGCAGGCCGAGAGAAGAGGAGACGATCCCTTTTCCGAGCGAGGAGACAACCCCGCCTGTGATAAATATGAACTTGGTCTGGTGCTTCGCTCTGGTTTTCGCCACGCTCCGGTATTACTCCGCTCTGGATTACAAAAATACGAACTGCCGCCGCGCTAACCAAGAAAACCGGAAGTCCGTGCGGCGAAGGGAAAAATTACCGTTGCTTCAGAATTGTAAACGTAACATCTTGAAGTTCTTTGAACTCCTTGATGTCTTTCAGCCCAAATGAGAAGTCCTCGCCGCCGGCGATACGCTTGGTTCGCTTGTTTTCAGTAGGGCCCAGAGCATTCGCAAATACCCGCAGGTGGAGTCCGACATCATCGGGTAAACAATCGAGCAGAAGTCCCACCATCTCAAGAGAATCCGACGAGGAAAGATGACGGCTATGGTAGGACAACACAAGACTATTTGGCGTATTCGTGACACTTAGCGTCATCTTGCTGGAGACTTGCGCCTTGCCTAGGAGCGCATAATCGTGTCGATCAGCCAGCAGGGAGAACGCTGCTGGAAGCGAGTCCGCATTCGATACTTCAATCGCCGTTGTGAAGAAGATCATCGAGTCCACGGTTGTATCGTACATTCGCAGCGATGTTATCCCATGGGTTCCAACCATGCGGTGGACACTTGTGAGAGAATCCATCTCGACCTGGTGTACCAAATGAAGAGCGAGGTGGCAGCTATCGAGAAACGCTCGCTTATTGAGACTGATGCTGTCATGTCTCAGCGTACGTGCAAAATCATAGATCATGGCGAAGTAGCTATCGCCAAATCCCGTCGTCTGCCTCAGCGTGAATGTTCCATTGGGATGAACAACCACATCGTAGTAGATTTCGAGACAGCCCGAAAAACCGAAGCTCGCGAGAAAAATTAGAATCGAAATTGTGCGGCGCATCACGCTTCCTTTAGCCGAATAACATTTGACTCCTCCACTAAGTGCATGGGGGTAAACGTAACTTTTGGCGCGCTCATGTGTTCGATTGTTAATAGATCCGTTTCTCCAAGTGATGCGACATCGACTCGTTCTGGCACTCCTCCTTCTCTCAAGCATATCCGCAGCGCAGACGCCGGATGCGCCCCGGCTGCTCTGGAAGACGGAACGCATTTCGGGTGTGACAGCCCATGCCTTTTCGCACTCGGGCAAAACACTCGCGATTGCAAGCGACAGTGCCCTGCAATTCTGGGATGTGCGTGGCCACCATTTCACTCGAACGCAACAGATTCCTGCGGGCCGGCACTCCGAGATGCGTTTCGCGCCGGGTGATACAGCGCTCGTCCTTCTTTCGAGCGAAATCGTCTATCGGTATTCTGGCGGGCTTGCTGACGTGCCGATGCGTGGTAGCGACCTGTTCTCTGTTGTTCGACTGAGTCTGAGGAATGGTCACGCTGTGAGGCTTGACTCCGATATACGTTTATGCAAGTGCATGCTTGCCCCCGATGGAATCCACATTGCAACGCTTGGGACAAATGGCATCCTGACACTTCGAGTCATTGGCAGCACCGACACAATTGCATCCGCCGTGATGCCCGCCCGTCGAGAGTGGCCGAACACCTATACGATCTCCTTCAGTCAGGACGGATCGAAGCTCGTGGTGTATTGGTACGGGCAGTTATTGATCTATGACGCACGAACGCTGGGTAATAGACGGTTCATCGAGGACAGCTTTGAGTACGGGACACCTAAAGTTATTGGCAACACCGTGTTCCTTACGCGAGGAAGACGGGGAGAAGTGGCATCATTGATTGATACTCGCAACGGTCAATTGACTGCTCTGCAACCATCGTCTCGAAGTGTACCCCCTCGGACCGTACTCGAACAACCGGCATCCGCAGCGCTGCTTGCGGATGGAGACTACCTGATTGCCCGATATGAAGTGCAAACCTGGGGGATGGCGATCGAAGGTGGACCAGGCGATGGATTGGATAGCCTCTTTGTCTATCCACGCGATCATTCCGAGCGGCCGTGGGGCATCGGATTAAGCCGAGTCATGGAAATTCTGGATGTTCTGCCCGGCGATGGTACGACCCTGCTCATTGGCAGTTATGATGGATTGCTGATGACCGTGAACGTTCGGACGCACGAGATAGAGTACATCAACCGCCCGGCAGAACAACTTCTTGGGTTCAGTTCGGATGGGAAGACCTTATTTACTGGTAATCTCTATGCGCTCGATGCTCAGGACGGTCATGTCCGGTGGGCGAAGCATGGCTTGCCATCCGAGCGATTTCTCTCACCCGATGGCCGGACGATTGTTCAGCCGTTCGGGCATGATGGCTCGGTGTTACTCCTGGATTGTGATGGCAATAGCCAGATGCTTCCGAATACGCTCGGTGAGTGGCGGTTCGTGGTCGGGCTTCTTGGGAATGACACCATGCTTGTGAGAAGCTCGAAGGATACGTTCACGATCCATCGCCTTCCGTCACTGGAGGTCCTGAGAACAGCTCCGGACCTAAGGAGCATCCCACGTTTCATATCTGCTGGAGCGAACAAGATTGTTGCATTTGGCAGTGATTGGCAAGGCAATGACACCGCCAACCTTTATGATTTCGCGAGTCGAAGAATTCTCGCGCGATTTAGTGCTGGGCCAGGCACAGGCGTCCGTTCTGCCGCTGTTTCTTCTGATAGTAAGTTCGTTGCGATCGCTTCGTGGAATGATTCGGCCAAAGTCTGGAATACTTTCGACGGCTCTTTGATAGCGACCTTCAGCGCTCGACGGGCGGATCAAATCGGATTTTCGCGTAATGGATCCTGGATTTTCTATTGTGCTACTCAGTCTGGCGATACAGCCATGTACGCATCCGAACGCTCGTCTGGACAAACGATTGAATTTGGTGGAGGCGATAGGGTCACCAGCTTTGCACTTAGCCACGACGGAAGAAGACTCGCACTCTCGCGGAGCGGCGGAATCGAGATGTATGAGACTCCTGTGAAATGGTAGGGCGGGTGCCTTGATGCCCAGTACGCGATTCAGCATCGAGTCAATCTAATAGATGGACTCCTATGCCGAAAATCCGCCGCGGCGAATGCCACTGATTCTGATCCTTTTCTAAAAAGAAATAGGTGCCCGTACGATTAATTCTTCGCTTGCCTCTTGACTTCCGTGTTTCGGCGCCCTATATTCGATTGGGTGATGAAGGGCACCCATTGTTCATTGACAACTAAGCTGCTTGCCGTTTGGCAACATGGCGATTTTCGCGCAAACGGAGAGGGCATTCATTAAATGACAATTCAAAAGAGAGTAACTAAAGTATTACTTTAACTTTGGGCACCTGTTTCAGGAGGCAACATGGCGAAATTGGTGTTCCGAAACTGGAACCTTGCCAGCCCTCGGGTTGTCCTCGTCTTCCGGTACTTCCAATTTTGAACTACACGTTCTCCCAACGTCATGAAAATACTTGCAGCTGCATTCGCTTTGGTTCTCAGCGTGAGCCTCCTTATCGGTACGACGATGCTCCGTGCATCCGGCTCCGGCAAGTCCATCTTCCTCGATAACAAATGCTCAAGCTGCCACTCGATCGAGTCGCAGGGCATTGCGCGCACCGGCTCGGGACCTGTGGGCGGCAAGGAACCGCCGGACCTATCGACCGTCGGGTTGCGGCACAGTGCTTCGTGGATGACGCAGTGGCTCCAGAAGGAAGTCGAGATGAATGGCAAAAAGCATTTGAAGAAGTTTGCTGGATCGGATGACGACCTGGCGAGTCTTACGTCGTGGCTCGCATCGCTGAAGTCAGCGAAGAGCAGCGCAGCGCCCGCGCCGAAGCCCAAGCCTCCGCAGCCGCACGTCGAAGCGCCGAAAGCAATTGACACCACGCCGAAGGTGCAGGTTCCTCCCGCGACCGATACAACACACGTCGCGCTAACACCTGCGAAGTCATCGCGCTCCGCGTTTTCCGATGTGATTGCGCAGCATCCAATTCTGTTCGCCGTTCGCAAGACTACTCCGCAATCCGATTCAGCACTTCGCTACGCGACGGATTTGCTTTTAAAGAACAAGACGATGAAGGTCGAGATCCAGGGGCATTGCGATTCGGTGGAGAGTCCGAAGCATGCCACACAGCTATCGAAGAACCGAGCGTTGGCAGTGCGGCGCTATCTGGTCAGTCACGGGATTTCCGCCAAGCGGATTACGGTGGTCGCTCTTGGTGCGACGAAGCCCGAGGCATCGAATGCCACCGAAGAAGGCCGACAGGCGAATCGGCGGGTAGACTTGCGACAGATTAAGTAGGGGAGGACAGCTGCGAGCAACGGACGCCGACCAGTCGTGTTCTCAGAATTAGAGTAGAGGTCATCATGGTTGCTCAGTTTGGTCGGTCCGTGAGGTTCGTAGGTCTGTTGGCGATGATGCTGTTGTCGCGTGAGCTATGCGCGCAACCCGCCGCGCCTCATCTGCTCTGGAAAAGCGAGAGCATGACCGGCATGACGGCCCATGCGTTTTCGCATTCGGGGAAGATTCTGGCGCTGGCGAACGACCATGAGATCATGCTTTGGGATTTGCAGGCCGAGCAGTTCGTTCGGACAATCGCAGTCCCTTCAGCCCATTATGAGCAAATAGCATTTACGCCCACCGATAGCGAAATCGTATTGCTCTCTCGACTAGGCTTTGGTGATGGAGCTGTCTTTTGCGGCAATGGCCGGCCTGAACCACCAGTAGGCAAGGAAATTCGCGTTGCAACCTCTTCTGGTCAAGTCTCGGGTGTACCAAGGTCGCATCGAACGGATGGAATCTGGGCGCTTTCGGCGGATGCACGCTATGTAGCGGTGCTCAATGACTCGGGTGAGCTCTCTGTGCGTGAGAGTCGAGCCTTCAATACCCTGGAAACGGTGCAACTTCGCGAGGCAACGAATGGATATTATCCGAGGAATATTGCCTACTCCGGCAAAAGGTTGGTCGTGCTTTGGAGGGGCGAACTTACGCTTCGCGATCCAATATCGCTTGAAGTAAAGACGACTCCTGCGGGTAGTGCTAATGTCTATTCGTTCACCCTGACCAATGAGAGCATATTTCTGAGTCATGACCCACGCTCCAAGATGCTTCCGGTTATCGACGGGGTGACAGGTCAGCCCAGTTCGCTTCAGCCACCCGGAGCGGAACGGCGAAGTGCTGAGTGGATCGGTGGGAGAATGTTTCAAGTTCTCAATGACGGGCTGCTTTTTGCTAGAGGACGATACCTCGCAACGACATATCATTCTGAAATGTGGTCGAGCACGACGCGAACCAGCACGAGAACGGATACTTTAATCATCAGCAGCCAAGAGCACCCGGAAGGTGAATGGAATGTGGAAGTCGCCCCAAAAATGCATCTGATAGACGTATTACCGGATGAGCGGACGCTCTTACTCAGCGATGGAAATTCGCTCGAAACGATTGATGTGCGGACGCATGAGATCAAGTACCTCACAAGAGGAATTCGGAGTCTTGTTGGATTCGCAAGCAATGGACTACTCGTCACCCGCAACTCGACCGGCCTTGTGGCACTTGATCCTGCAACTGGCAATCGCGTATGGGCTGTTGAATCGATACCGAGGGAGGAAGTCCTGCTCTCGTCTGACGGCGCACTGATAGCTCAAGCAATTTGGCATGGTGACATGCGGTTCTACGATTCAACCGGCGGTCTTCGCCTGGTGCCGCAATCCTTCGGCGATTTCCCGAAGATTATTTCGTATCTCGATGACGCGTTGCTGATACGAAGTCAAAACGATGTCGCGCGACTGTACTCGGTACCCGATCTATCCGGCGCGAAGGCCGAACCGTATCTCGGGCAGTTCTCGGGCTTCATCCCGCTGGGTCGTAGTCGGGTACTCGCGTATGGCGGCTCCGGGCCGAGCAGAGATACCGCAGTGGTTTATGATTATGCGAACGAGCGAACCGACATGGCATTTGTTGCTGGCCTGAACAATGGCATACAAAACGCCGTGCTGTCTCATGACCACCAATGGCTAGCGACGGCGACGGGACCAGATGTCAAACTGTGGCGTGTCTCGGACGGTCAGCTCAAGATTTGTTTCCGCATGGATGGGCGCTATATATCGAATGATGCCGTTGCGTTCAGCCCGAATGATTGCTACTTGCTCTATAGCAACGACACGTCTGTTATGTCATACGATCTCATGAGTGGTGAAAGCAAGTCGGTACTACAAACTCATGGAGAGAAGACCATCACGCTGAGCCGGGATGGATCGAAGATGGCTGTCACCGGCTGGAACGAAGGCGTTGCGATGTATGAGGTTCCTTCAACTTTGCGAGATCCTGCGCCGCCGATTAATCCCAAGTCTGTTTACCTTCCGCTACGCTGGTACCTCCCAAAGGATGCTCGCGAAGCGCTGGACTCGAACGGACAGCCTTACTTGCCACCACGGACCGATGTGGTAGTCGAACTCCGATACGCGGATGGTCGAGTTCTGAAACGAATCGTGAATGGCACACTGCACAAAGGCAAGTGGCACCGATGGGACTTTGACATGACCTCATATCCGAAGGGTACTTACATTCTGCATACCGAGATCGGCGGCGTCGCGCACGATGAGCCGATGAAGATTGGAGAATAATCGATAGCGAATAACGGATAGGTTATACCTATCCGTTATCCACTATCAACTATCCACTACAAGGGGATTACATCCGCTTGATGATCTCGTCGGCGAAGCCGCTGCACTTGACTTCATGCGCGCCTTCCATCTGGCGGGCGAAGTCATACGTCACGTTCTTGGATTTGATTGCCGCTTCGAGTCCGGTCATGATGCTGTCCGCCGCTTCATTCCAGCCCATGTAACGCAACATCATCTCGCCCGAAAGCACGACCGATCCAGGATTGACCTTGTCGAGATTCGTATACTTTGGCGCAGTGCCGTGCGTCGCTTCGAAGATAGCAGCGCCAGTGACGTAGTTGATGTTGGCGCCCGGTGCAATGCCAATTCCGCCGACCTGCGCGGCGAGTGCGTCTGAGAGATAATCGCCATTCAAGTTTAGCGTTGCAATCACATCGAACTCTTCAGGACGTGTGAGTACTTGCTGAAGCGTGATGTCTGCGATCGCATCCTTAACAAGCAGCGCGCCTTCGGCCAAACGCTTCTTCTGCAGCTCGTTTGCCTGCGACTCACCAAATGCCTTCTTTTGCTCTTCCCACTCAGCCCACGTGAAGACCTTACTACCGAATCGCTCACGCGCCATGGCATAGCCCCAATCGCGGAACGCGCCTTCGGTGTACTTCATGATGTTACCCTTGTGCACGATCGTGACGGACTTGCGATGATGTGCCAGTGCATAGTCGATCGCCGCGGCGATGAGCCGCTCGGAGCCTTCCTGGCTCACGGCCTTGATCCCGACCCCGACGTGCGGCGCATTCTCGCTCATTTCGATCTTCGCCTCGTGCGCCCATTCGTGGACCTTGCTCTCGGTTCCAAAGCGAATCTTCTTGAACGCTTTTGGGAATTCCTTCTCGATGAAGGCCAGCACTTTGTTGGCTTCTTCGCTTCCGGCTGGCCACTCGATGCCAGCGTAAATATCCTCGGTGTTTTCGCGGAAGATGACCATATCAACAGCCTCGGGACGCTTGACTGGCGAAGGGACGCCAGTGAACCAACGCACAGGGCGCAGGCAGACATAGAGATCGAGCTGCTGACGGAGCGCGACGTTCAGGCTCGTGATGCCACCACCAATTGGTGTAGTGAGCGGGCCTTTGATCGCGACCAAATGCTCGCGGATGACATCGAGCGTCTCATTCGGAAGCCAGGTGTTTGCGCCGTAGATTTCGTTGGCCTTCTCGCCGGCGTAGACTTCGTGCCAGGCGATCTTGCGCTTGCCACCGTAAGCCTTTGCGACCGCCGCATCGAACACGCGGACCGATGCGCGCCAGATATCCGGGCCGGTGCCATCGCCTTCGATAAACGGAATAATCGGCTCGTTCGGCACTTGGAGGCCGGTGCTCGTCATCGTGATCTTCTCGCCGCGCGCCGGCGCTTTCAATTTCTTTGCGTCTATGCTCATTGGTTGGAGGTCGTATGGATAATGTTGTGAGGATGACCGATCATCCGCTGAAGAATGCAAAAATACGAAAAGCGCGGCATGTTCATCCAGACACGGCCTAAAACGGGCGCCACGCATGGAATCGCCCTCAATGGCACGTTAGCCAGCGATGAACGTTAGACCTGACTCGAATCAGACTCACCACGTCGCATTGAAGGCGACATGCCTATTACCACCCTCATTATTCGAACACAAATATTGATCTTCGTTGAGATCAATAATCATATTATCTCCGAACCGCACATAGAGGAACTCGGAGGTTTGGAAAATTTAAGGAATAAATATGAATACTACGACAAGCGAACACAACGAGCACGGAAGACCGGCGAGCGACACAACGAACGAGGCGCATCATCCATATTGGACCCGCGCACATCATGATTGGCGCTTCTGGGTCGCGCTTATCCTCATGATAGCAGGCATCGCCGTGTATATCGTGAGTCAGGACCTTTCGATGGGACCAAGCGGGCAGCAGCACCAGCCCGTTCCCGAGAACACTGCGCCATAACTTCGCCTTGAACTACGGCCCTTCTTAATACGCATTAATTTACGATGCACTCCATCCATAGCGTGTAAAGTTTCACTGTGGGTGTGAGATTGACCTCCTTGCAGTGGTCAACAAACTGGTCATACGAGGCGACAAGAGTATCTGCCCACTTCCGTTGGTTCTCTGCCTTGGCTGCTTCTGTCGTAAACGGCTTCGTAGATAATAATTTTGTGAACATACCATAGAACATGGTAAGAAGTGTGCCGGTGGGGAAGCAGGTATTGTGGTGGGTGAGTGGATATTCAGCGAAGTGGATAAACAATCACCCCGCGCATTCGCAAGCTCATCCGTAGCCTCAAACCATAAAGCATGAGCGTATGCTGCGCCATACAACCAGTCGCCGTAACATCCGGCATAGCTCGCGTGTCATGTTAGTGGAGATTTCACAATGAAGAAGGTCTTATTCATACTCGTGTCCCTGCTTGCTATCTCCTCGGAGAGCGAAGCCCAATTGCTGCATGACATCCAGGCCGATTCGATTCTTGCGCCTCGTGGCAAGACCCCCATCGGTTTTCCAGCCGCCTTCAAAGCTCGTCTCACAAACGCGGGAACAAGCACTGAATCAAATGTGCAGGTTGAGTACATTGTATGGGACCCAACCGGAAGTGTGGTCTTTCGCGATACTTTCTATGTCGGCACTTGGAACAGCAGGCAAACGCTCGATTTGACATTCAACAATATTACACCCCTGCTAAATGGGCATTACCAGTTCTGCGCAATCGCGATACTTCCGGGCGATCAGAACCGAAGCAACGACTCGACCTGCGCACAAACTGTTGTCGCATACTCAGACGACGCTCAGGCCATCGCGATCCAATATCCAAAGCAAGACGATTCCTTACCGGCC
Organism: Bacteroidota bacterium; assembly: GCA_030706745.1. NCBI lineage: Bacteria > Pseudomonadati > Bacteroidota > Bacteroidota bacterium. The sequence goes on along the minus strand of JAUZNX010000010.1, from coordinate 12,204 downwards.
GGCGTGGGTTTTCAACCAGTTGCCTCCTTCCGCAATGTTGGGGTGAATGATATTAGGAATGGACCCTCAAAGATTGTGATAAGACGGTGCGCGGACCAAATGCTGGTCGCTATGTTTCAGCAAACGAATCTGAATATACCGGTTGATTCGTTTGCGTCTGACACATTCCCGAATCAGCAAGGGTCGTTCGATACCAGACTCTTGCCGCCCGGCTGCTATCAGATCGCGGCGGTTGCTCGTATCCCCAACGATGGAGACCATTCGAACGACACCGCCTATTCCACCTTCTCGATCTATGCGACGCACGACATCAGCGCCGACTCCATCCTAACTTTTCTACCACAGGGGCGCATACCGATTGCTGTCCCGAACCCGATCAGGGCGCGGTTCACGAACCAGGGCGCGAGTAATGAGACAAACGTGATGGTGGCGTGTACCATCTTTCAGGGTGGGCAATTGGTCTATTCCGACACCGGCATCGTCCCATTCTGGGGACATGGGCAAATGCTCGATCTTCCTTTCAAGGATTGGACGCCGCAGATGAATGGTGGATTCGAAGTTTGCGCGATCGCGCTGCTCGCGGGCGATCAGGATGCCACGAACGACCGGCTGTGCCGGATTTTCAAGATCGCGTATCTGAATGATGCGGAGGCGGTCGAGATTACGAAACCATTGCCGATCAATTATATCCTGTATGGCCAGCCGTTCCGTCCCGTTGCAGTGTTCCGCAATGTGGGTGTGGCCGACCTGTATCAAGTGCCTGCCCGCATCGAATTCCGGCGGTGTTCCGATCTCATGTTGGTGTTTCGAGTCGATACCTTGATCGATGCACTGTATGCAGATTCATCGCTCGTCACTATGGCATTCCCGAGCCAACAAGGTCCTTACGATACGAAAGTGCTCCCCGCCGGTTGCTATCAGGTGGCCGCGATCGCGCGCTATCAGACCGATGGTGACCACACCAACGATACTGCCTTCTCCAGTTTTACAATCGGTGCGCATTCAAATGTGGATGGTGTCGACAATCCGTCTCGCGGTCTTTCTATCACAGGTATGTTCCCGAACCCGGCGAGCACGACCACGACCCTCGCATATTCATTATTAGAATCCGGCGATGTCACGCTTCACCTCATCGACGTGACGGGAAGAGAGATACTGATCGCAAACAACCGCGAAGACGCGGGCGAGCACACGATACCGATCGAAATACAATCGCTGATGTCCGGCGTGTACCTTTGTCAACTTAGCGTCGTGAATGCTCGGTGGGAGCTCTCGCGGGTCTACTGCACGTTGGTGGCGAGCGGGACGCGATAATGGATCGAGCGTCCAATAATCGCACCGTCTTCATAAATATTTTCACTGGGCGATTGTTGAGGAAACTTATGGCGCGATAATTGCACGCGACCTCGTGATGATAAGTGGAGCTGATCTGCCAGAACCCGTAAAGCAATTCATACGGGATCACATCAGCTCCGTGGAACAACTGGAGATTCTATTGCATCTGCTCGGGATTGCTCCATCGGAGGCGTCCGCCGATGAAATCGCCAAATCACTCTATATTGCTTCGGCATCAGCGTCAGCGCGGCTTGAAACCTTCAAGGCGAGCGGGCTGGTACTGGCTACCTCGGGCGCAACGCCGCGCTACCGACTCCCACCACCGGGGACAGCCGCTCACGAGCGGATCATGGAGTTGTCGCGCATCTATCGCGAGCGGCGCGTCTCAGTAATCAATTTTATCTTTTCCAATCCGATCGCCACGATTCAAAGTTTTGCGGACGCATTTATCGTGCGAAAGAAAGAGGAATAACGCTTCGAGACACTTGCTTGACGACTAAGTCATGAAAAACGTCATATATGTGCTCTGCGCGCTCACGAGTTTGAGTTGCGCTGTCTTACTACTGCGTGGTTATGGCCGTTCCAAAGTCCGACTGTTGCTTTGGAGCGGTCTGTGTTTCGCCTTTCTGGCGCTCAATAACCTTCTTCTGGTAATTGATCTGACGATATTAACGCAGGTCGATCTTTCGGTGATCCGAAGCATTCCGACAATGATCGGCCTCTCGCTATTGATCTTTGGATTTATCTGGGACGAACGAACACAGCTATGATTTTGCCAATCGCACTTCTAACAGGCATCATTTCGATGGGTTACGGAGTCTCCGGACTGTTCTTTCTTCGATTTTGGAGACAGACTCGTGATCGGCTATTCTTTGTTTTTGCCATTGCGTTCTGGTTGCTCAGCATTCAGCAACTTGCTTTTGCTCTTTCATCGGAAAGTGCGGAGGATCTCACGTATTTGTTTGTGATTCGCCTGGTGGCATTTATTCTCATTCTCGGTGCGATCGTGGATAAGAATCTGGCCTCAAAGCGAAATTCGAGTAGTTAACGAATTTGCCCGTGGTATCCTTGAATCCTTCATTGTGTCATGCCTCGCGCTGGCCGCTCATCCCCAGAACGACGTCACGTCCGGCTTCGGGAAGGACGACAAGGACTTGGTCCCCCGGCTGCAGGACCAATTCTGGTGTGGCGATAAGCTCGTGATGGCCGCGTCGCACCGTCACAAGCATGCATCCCTCAGGTAATTGCAGGGATCCGATAATCGAACCATCCATAATGGAATGGGATGCTATCGTGACGTGCATCGCACGAGCCTCCATCGACACGGGTTTGGTCGCGCTATGATCTTTCTCAAGATCAAAATCGAGAAGCGCATCGTAGATCGGAGGGGATCCCGCGTGCTCCGAAACGAGATAGGCGATCAAGCAAGTTAGAATGAGTGCGAATAGCTGTTCTTCATTGCCTGTCATTTCCAGGATCAGAACGACGCCAGTAAGCGGTGCACGAACGATCGAAGTGAACATGGCTCCCATGCAAACTACCGCGTATGCAGCGGGTGTCGCACCAGAATGGGGAAACATCACTCCGCTCAGGTGACCAAAGAGTTGCCCGATGATTGCGCCCATCACAAGCAGTGGTGCGAATATCCCGCCGGGAAGGCCCGAGGCATACGCGATCATTGTGAGCAAGAATTTGCCGACGAGAAGAACCAGCAAGAATGTCGTGAATTCCGAGCCGACATAATCTCCGCGCAGAATGCTTTCGGCGATGCGATGTCCGCCACCGAGCGCATCGGGCAGCCACCAGCCAGTAAGTCCGGTGATAAGTGCCGCAACAACGCCCTTCTGCCACATCGGCATGGTGAGCTTGCGCGACGACTTCACGGAGTACAGGAGGGTTCGATTGAACAGCACTCCGGCATACCCGGCTACAAACCCCATCGCCGCGAATAGCGGCAATGCCTGAAGTGAGGGAAGCGGATAGCCGTGAATATGGAAGGAGGGAAGCTGCCCAGTAAAGATGCGACTGATTGCAACAGCCAATACCGAAGCAATCAGTGCCGAGACGAAGGTGAGCGGCGAAAGCTCGCGCTGTAATTCTTCGATGACAAAAATAAACCCGGCCAGAGGTGCATTGAAGGCGGCTCCAAGACCCGCACCTGCGGCTGAAGCGATAATGTTGCGCTCCGAGCGTTCATCCAGCTTCAACTTCTCTGAGAGCATTTTGCCGACTCCGGCGCCAAGTTGGACAGTCGGGCCCTCGCGGCCCATCGAAAGTCCTGCACCGAGGCCGAGCACTCCCGCAATAAATTTCACAGGGATCAACCGCCGCCAGTCGATCTCGCGCAAACGGGCGAGAACCGCGCGCGTATGTGGAATTCCACTACCCGACGCAGCTGGTGCGTAGCGTTCGGTAATGTACCCAGCTATTCCGGCAAGAACAGCCGCCGCAATTGGGGGAATCACCCAACCAAGTGTCAAATGATGAGCGAATTCCAGGAGCGCGATTCGGCTTTCGTCGGCCAGTTCAAGTGCGACCTGGAACGCGACCGCTAAAGCTCCTGCCGCAACTCCTGCGAGGGCTGCGCGAGCAAAATGTGCTTTTCGATTGACGTGGAGCAGATAGTTGCCGACTCCGGGCTCGTGCGGATTCTTGTTTGATGTGGAAAATGCGTCTGCGGGGTTTTCAGGCATTCGATATTCCTAGGCAACATGCCGGAAGGCGTTTCACGTGCCGGGGTTTTTACCTGCTGTCCCACCAATTTATCGAGATAGGAAGCCGCCTCCGCGCATAGAAGTATTCGTTTTGGCCGGATATCATCCCTGAGGGACTACAATATCAAGGAACATTCCTTCGTGGTCGAGACTTACATTATCATGGTCAGGCCCTTTGCTTTTTTTCTTGTCATGACGGTGCTTTTGGGTGCCACCATCTTTGGGGGTGCCCCCGAGCTATATGCTCAGGGTGTCGGCTCATTTCCGACATCAATTAACAAATCTGGCTCGCAGTTTCGTATTGCACGACTGAAGTACGCTGGCGGCAGTGATTGGTACAACGATCCCTCCAGCGAGCCAAACCTGCTGAACTTCATCCGCCAGAACAGCAATATCGACGTGGCACCGGACTATGTGTGGGTCGATCTGGCGAGCGATGAAATATTCAATTATCCGTTCTTGTTTATGACTGGGCATGGTAACGTCGATTTTTCGGACGTGGAGGCCAAGCGTCTCAGGGCCTATTGCGATGCCGGTGGATTCCTGTATATTGACGATGACTACGGGCTCGACAAACCGATCCGTCGCGAAATGAAGAAAGTATTTCCCGATCAAGATTTTGTCGAGTTACCATTTTCGCACGGTATTTATCACGACCACTTCGATTTTCCAAACGGTCTGCCGAAGACACACGAACACGACGGCAAGCCCCCGCAGGGCTTTGGGCTTTTCTCTGACAAGCGACTTTCTGTCTTCTACACGTTCGAAACCAACCCGAGCGATGGTTGGGCCGACCCCGAAGTACATAACGACCCGGAATCCAAACGCCTCGAAGCCATGCGAATCGGGACAAACATTGTGGTCTGGGCGCTGGAACATTAAGGAATCAATTGACGGGATGAATTCCTAGATGCTCCTATGTTCTAATGGCAAGCCACACTTACTGCTTTGCTTAAACGAACACTTAGTATTCTTTACCTTCTTAGTAGACTTGCTATAAGTTGGGTACGCCATATCCTCGGACTCAGTAAGGCGAAACACATCCGATTAGGTGAAGAGATTGAGCCTCAGATCGGAGAACTTCGTTCGATACTTCTATTCGGGTACATGGGAATGGGGGATGCCGTCATGTTCGAGCCGGCGCTTAGGGCATTCCTCCACCGGTTTCCCAAAGCTCAGTTTGACCTTGTGGTCGGTCGTGGAAGCCAGAGTCTTGCGATTTTGAAACATATCATGTGGGAGCATGGACGAGAATTTCGCTCGATCATCATGGCAGATTTCAAAGCCATGAGTCGAAGGGAGTTAAAGAGTCTCAACTCGACACTGGCCGACAATTCATATGAAGCGTGCATTGCAGTATACACAACTCCCATTCAATATTATGTCTCTGCAATTGAATCGATACCGATCCGGATCGGCCATGCGATTCGCGCGCAAGCATGGTACAAACCCCGCCCCAATTACCTTTTTAACATCGCCCGAACCGTCGATCAAAATATCGATGAGCGCGAGCCTTATCGACATTATCGATTGGCACAAGCAGTGGGGATCCAATCGCAAGGCGAATTGCCGGTTCCACGCATTACTATTTCTGATCAGAATCAGGCCTGGGCCCGGGATTTCCTTCAGCGAGAAGGACTCCATAATAAAGAACTGATTGCCGTCCATCTTGGGGTGAGTAAGGCAATGAATTGGAAGAAGTGGTCGGATGAGCGTTATGCGGCGGTGTTTGAGCGATTGAGAAAACCGAATCGCCACTTTCTTTTCTTTGGAGGTGTCGATGAGCGCGAAGAAATTGAGATTGCGCGCGCCCACATTATTGAGGTGTCATCCGTCTTTGCCGGGAGTCTCGATGTTATACAAGTCGGTGCTCTTTTGACCCAATGCAAGATGACAATTGGCAACGATAGCGGCATCGGCCACCTCAGTATTGCGATTGGGACCCCAACATTTCGTATTTTTGGACCGTCAGATCATTATGGCTGCGAGCCATATAGTGAAGAACACGTTACGTTATACAAGGATCTTAGCTGTTCTCCGTGCATGAATCTCGGGCTTATCAAGGCGGGATATAATGTGTTGAATTGTGGTCATCGTAATTGCCTTGGCTACATTAGCGTCGACGAGGTTACGGATTCGATTTCAAACCTTCTAACTCGAAAGTGAGGTTTTCATGCGAAAGCCGTTCGCGGCTCTACTACTCTCGATTCCTTCGTTTCAGGCAGTTGCACAATCTTGGCAGTGGATCGCACCAATGAACCAGGCACGCGCTGAATCCGAGGCCGCGATGATGCACAACGGCAAAATTCTCGTGGCTGGTGGTTACGATCAGAATTCTGTCTTGTCGAGTTGTGAAATTTACGATCCGCTGACGAATTCCTGGCAGCGGACAGGGAATATGATCACAAAATCGAGGTGAGCGGGCAAATCTGCTGCAGCGATAATCTGCGTCACACGTGAAGACTATTCTTGTGCGAGCGGATGCTTCGGTTCGATTCCTTCGGTGGCCCGATGGAATACGTAAATCAATAAAGCCAGCGCCGGCAACGATCCGCCAAGCATCAAAAGAGCATCGATCATTGGCATATCTGCGGTCCCGATAAGGCTCGATGCCGATGCACCAGTATCCAGCCCCGGTGCAAGATAGAGCGCAATGACGATGATGCCGTTGTTTGCGGCGTGGCCAAGCGAGCCGACGAAGAGATTGTTGGTCCGGGACGCCATATAACCGAGTGCGAGACCGAGCGAAAGAAGTCCTGGGAATTTAAAGACGCTAAGGTGAATTGCGGCAAATAGGGCCGAGCTGAGAAAGAGTGCATAAATGGGCCGCGTACGAGAACGTCCGCTATGTTCGATGTTTGTCATCGCAAAGCCGCGAAACAAAGTCTCTTCAGCAAAGGCGGGAATCACTGCGACGAAAAGGAATATGAGAACGAACTCTCCGAGACCATGCGCGGTCACGAGCGCTTCCATCTGTTTATCGTTCGCAGATTCGAGTTTGTTCAGCAAAGGATATATCGCTGGAAAGAGACGCCAGCCTTTTGCCCAAATCGAGGAAACGGCTTCACCTGCAAACTGCGCCGCAAACATGATCGGGATTGAAAGGATGTAAGCGATCCAGGGAGTCCGATGGAATCCTTCAAGACGAAAGACAACGTAGGAATTCTGGCGCAGAGCCAGCGAGACCACGACGGTCCCGACCAGCATGATCAGAAGCTGGGCCGCACCATTCATTGCGAGCATGGTGACATTGGACTCGTCCAGCGTGAAGCCACCGATAGCCACGACCAACATTGAACCCAGAGACTGGAAGGCGATGAAGATACCGAGCACGACAAGGATTGTAGCCGAACTCGTAAAATAGCCATTGCGCATCCATCCACGACGGGACGCGATGAAGACCAACGTGCCAATCAGAGCAAGTCCTATTATGACACCGACTGCAACCGTTGTTAAGACTGATGAACTCATGTGGAGGAGTTGGATACCTTCTCTTCCGCGATTGCCAACTTCAACATTCCTGCCCACAGCGGAATCATGATCTCGTGATGTCCGGTAAAGTTAAAGAACTTGCCGCCGGGTTGGGTCGGTCGCTCCAGAATATTCATCTGCGGACGATAATGCTGGATCATGTCGAAATTCGCGGTGATGAAATTCCGTCCGCCGAGACCAAGATTGCGCGCGATCGTAACGGCCTTCAGAAATACTTCGGGCATGATGACGGATGATCCGATATTGATCGCAGCACCACCATCGAGTTCGGAGCATACTCTTGCGAACAGGCGGAAATCCCGAAAACTCATCTCGCCAGTCACATCGCCGCGCATTGTCGGCTGCTGGTGGACGATATCGGTCCCAATTGCCGCGTGCACACTCACCGGGACATCCAGCGCGACGCATTGTGCCAGCACCGACTGCTCGGCATAGGGCGCCTTTCGCTCGAGTAATTCCAGCCCCAGTGCTTCGCCATATCCAATGTCGTCCTGTTCAAAGTACTTTGCGAGGGTGCCATTGATGAAATCTCCGGTTTCCTTTGACATTCCAAAGGAGCCATCGAGTACATTTGAACCGACGTCCTCGCTGGTGCGGCCAAAAAGTGCACTTTCCGAATCATGGATAGCGGCCGCGGAATTCATGGCCAGCGAGGTCACGATACCGCGCTGCATGAGCTCGACCAGGATCGGAGCCAGGCCCGTCTTAATTACGTGTCCTCCGATCATGAGCGCAATGCTCTTGTGATTTCGGTGGATCGCTCCGAGTTCTCGTGTGAAGTGGTCAAGATCTCCAGCCTTGAGCACAGCGGGCAACGAATGGATAAAGCGGGCGAACTCGCCAGTTGCCGAAGGGTCGAACGCCGTGGCGAGATTTTCCTCGCTGACCTTTCTAGGACGGTCCGAAATCGAGACGGTCCTGATATTCGTGAAGGTGAGTTTTGGGAAGCGTGTCATGTTTCGGCTGCAATTTACGAGTTTTTGGAGAGCAAGGCTAAGATACGAACGCAGGAGCACCCGGAATTAAACGAAATTCATAGTAGGTCGGATAAAAAGTCGTATATTTGGGGAAAGATCGTGAGCACCAGTCTCACTAGCATGTTCGTAAACTCTCGAGACCTCGAGCCAGTACGATCTGCACTCTTCCGCCCACCATGGAAGAAAATTTAGTTGGATGCGAATACCGACGGCATTGACCGCGCTGTCTATCGATGCTTGCCACTGCCTGCAAGCAGCTCTCTTCGAAAGGGTCAATATGCGCATCGGGGTATGCTGCGCCCTGATGCTTGAATAGCAGCGATGCCAGACTTATGGCAAAGATGCTATGCGTTTCGCAGCAGGTTTCGCAACCACAGTCATTCCGAGAGTCGTGAACAATCGCTCGAATTTTGCAGAAAAGGACGCGGACTTTAGCGGCCTTTCGTCATGGTTTCTACCCAATCGCGATAGCCTTTCCAAGCGCCCGCGCGGTCGGCGCTACCTGGAATGGGAAGAAGTGGAGCGGGCATCGAATGGACACCTTGCGCTCTATCGCCAGCGAATTGCGGAGCGATATCCTTGCCTCACGCCGACGGAGCTGCGGGTCTGCACGCTCGTCAAAGCATCGTTGCCGAGCTGGAAAATTGCCGAGATCCTTGGAGTGTGCGAGGAAACGGTCGAAAATCACCGCTCGCACGCCCGAAGGAAAATGTGTCTCAATGGCGAAAGCCTGGCGAGTCATCTGGCCACGCTCTAATAGAGCATGACGCTGGACCTTGGAATCTTAGAAGGTTCTATGCAACAAGAAATCTATTTTTGACCAAAACCGTGTGTTTTGCATGAGGTCGATTTAGCTAAGGATGAGTTAACTTTGCAGTGTTGTCTCGCCGAGTTGTGCGGGCGGGCGTGGCCGAAAACCCGGGAAGAGAGTAGGTGAGGAAGGGAACAGAAGTATGTCAACAAGAATAGGATCAATCTGTCTCGCTATTGTTCTAGCGGCATCAAGTGCCAATGCTCAGGTCACGGTCGATATTACCAAACTAAATTCTAGTGCCTATGGCATCGTGTTACTTTGGGGGAACAATTCCATGCAGACAGACAACATGCCTTACAGTGAACAGATAAAAAGGTTCGGCATTGGAATAAAGTATGGTGATTCGCTGAAATTGAAAGGTCCTGTCCATTTTACGTTCGACGTCGGCTATGAGGTTCTAGCAGATCTTCGGATTCCTGACACGAATATCGCGAGTAGTTACACCTTGGGAGAATTTATGGCTGAGGTTATGCTTCTTTATTCTCCAGTTCGTAGGGAGGATTTCGATCTTTCGATCTACATTGGAGGCAAATTGGGTTTCCCTGCTATGAAGGATGCTCAGGGTTTGTATTCTGGCGAGATGTTTGTCAATGATACGACGGCGCGCCAAATCACCGTTCACCCTGTGCCAATTACGATGTCATATTCAATGCCCCTGACTTACGAAGCATTCTTTGGGGCCTCCTTCGGACTCCCGATAATTTCGGAGGTTTACCATCCAGAAGTGTTCATAGGCGGCACATATCTTTGCTTACCGTTTTCGAACGTCTCTTACACGCCTCAGGATGGGCGGCATGCCGCGGACATCGTTGACAGACTTCCGAACCAGTTTACCTCTCGATCTAGCAAATTGGGACTTGAATTTGGGGTTTCCTTCAGCTTCCCCAAATAGAAACCGGATGAGGATAGACTCACTGAATGAATCCAAAGTTGGCGTTGCCCTAAGAGGGTGGTCTTTAGATCAACCTTCAACGGCGTGTCGGCGGCCTATCGGACTTGCAAGAATCTGGATCGGTTCAGTTGCTTAATTATTCGCGTCACTGTCCGTTTTGGGATTGAGCAAGAGGACTCACAGAAAGCAATCTTAGCTATCTTTGAGAATTATTGAACACTTCGGAACGCCGCTGACCGACTTCCGGTTATACGCCCCGCAATTGAAAAAGCGGCGAGTGCGAAACTCCGAGCACTCAGAAAGAAATCGAGAAAATAATGCGATTTCGAGTGCTGCTTCGGAACCCTGAGTGTGCGACCGGGGTTATTCGCTTCCCCGACGAACGGGGTTTTTCAAACCAGGAATAGCACGGTGCTCGTCACCAAAGCCTCTCCAAAATGAAGAGGAATAACGGTGACGATCCGGTTCGAGTCCGGTGTATTCTGCAAGCCGATGAAGTTCATGCCGCGAGGCAGTAGGCTTTACGAGGCGAAAAGTTCTTTGACAACTGAGCGGTGATGTTCGACGGTGGCTCCAGTAGGCTTCGGCCCAGGGGGAAATCGAAGAGCACACAAGAAGATCAAAATGCGAAAAAATGGGTAGAACGATCATCCGCAAGGATGAAAGTTATACACACAAGTATCGAGCTAAGGTTTTGCGAGAGACACGAGCAATCGTGTAGATCGCATGACATATTTGCAGTTGGATCTGACGCGTTGCGAAACGCGATCAGAAAGTAGATGAGCGCATCGGCAACGATGCACGTCATCTCTGTTCGTGGAGCGTCGCGAGACGTTGCACGATCATCAAACACTGTAGTGATGCACCAAAAGTAGTAAGTTCTGATGTGAATCAGGACAGCCTGCTAACTGTATCATAGGTTTATGATGAAGTTACCAAGAGCGCATGGTGGATGCCTTGGCACTAGAAGGCGATGAAGGACGTGGTTACCTGCGATAAGCCGGGAGTAGGCGGAAGCTGCCTGTGATCCCCGGATCTCCGAATGGGACAACCCACACAGAGTAATGTCTGTGTACGTTACGGTGAATACATAGCCGTATCGAGCTAACCCGCTGAACTGAAACATCTAAGTAGGCGGAGGAAGAGAAAACAATCGTGATTCCCTGAGTAGTGGCGAGCGAAACGGGAACAGCCCAAACCTTGCGGTTTTACCGCGAGGGGTTGTAGGGCCTTCGTATAGGAGTTACCAATCATTAGCATAGCGGAAGTCTCTGGAACGAGACACCATAGAGGGCGATCGTCCCGTACGCGAAATGCTCAATGACTCCTGGAGGTACCCTGAGTACGACGGAATAAGTGAAAGTCTGTCGGAATCTGCGAGAACCATCTCGTAAGGCTAAATACTCTCTAGTGACCGATAGTGAACAAGTACCGTGAGGGAAAGGCGAAAAGAACCCTTAAGAAGGGAGTGAAATAGATCCTGAAACCGCGCGCTTACAAACGGTGGGAGCGAGTCCATCTTCGGATGGAGGAGTGACCGCGTGCCTTTTGTTTAATGAGCCTACGAGTTACTGATCTCATGCAAGGATAAGGTTCTCAGAACCGAATCCGTAGCGAAAGCGAGTCTGAATAGGGCGAACATAGTATGGGGTCGTAGACGCGAAACCTTGTGATCTATGGATGGTCAGGATGAAGGTTGGGTAAAACCAACTGGAGGTCCGAACGGGTGTGGGTTGAAAACTACTCCGATGAACTGTGGTTAGGGGCGAAAGACTAATCAAACTGGGAGATAGCTCGTACTCCCCGAAATAGCTTTAGGGCTAGCGTCGGATGAGAGTCTTGCGGAGGTAGAGCACTGATTGGGCTAGGGCCGTCACAACGGTACCAACCCCAGCCAAACTCCGAATACCGTTAAGATGTTTTCCGGCAGTCAGGCTATGAGTGATAAGATCCATGGCCGAGAGGCAAACAAGCCAGATC